>JAICWZ010000055.1 GCA_025966355.1 Thermomicrobiaceae bacterium | reverse complement strand
GATGGCGGGAGTCGGCACCGGAGTGCTGCTGGTGCTCGGTGGCCTGCTGGCGGGACCGATCGAATCGTTCGCCGCCTCCGGCACGCCGACGACCACGCAACCCGCGGCCACGCCGCAATCACAATCGCAGAACGGCTCGGCAACAGGGCAAAATAGCGGCGCGCCGAGCACGACGAACGGCGACAATTGTCCGCACGACAACAGCGAACAAAACGGCAACAGCACCAACGGTGACGTTACCGGCGGCTAATCACCGCCTGCATGATCGGGGCGGTGTCCGGGCCCCGCTGGGCACCGCTTCGATCGCGGCCAGTGTAGACGCGCAATTGTGAAAAGAGGTTCAAGACTCGATGCATCGTTTTCGTAAGCTCGTTTTCGCGATTCCCCTGCTGCTCCTGACGCTCGCTTGCGGCAGCAGTGCGACACCGATTCCAAGCACCGGCGACAGCAGCGGATCCACGACGACCGCGGCCGTTGCCACTGACGCCACAACGACGGCCGCCGCCAGCACGCCGGAAAGCACGAACAGTGCGGCGAGTGGATCACCGGTGGTTTCCGCGTCTCCGCCGGCCGGTGGCCTGAGCTTCACGCTCGATCCCTCGCAGTCTGAGGCAAGTTATCGCGCGACCGAACAGTTGGCCGGCATCTCTTCGCCCACCGACGCCGTCGGCACGACAAGCGATGTTTCCGGCACGATCGTCTTCGATGCCAACGGCGCCATTGTCTCCAGCGCCTCCAAAATCACGATCGATTTGACGACGCTGACCAGTGACAAATCGCAACGCGATAACTACATCAAGCGCAGCACGCTTAATACGAACAGATACCCGTACGCCGTCTTCGTTCCAACATCCGTCGCTGGTCTCAGCTGGCCGTTACCAACCACCGGTCAGGCAACCTTCACGATCACCGGCGATCTAACCGCGCATGGCATCACCAAACCGACGACCTGGAATGCAACCGCGACCTTCGACGGCGGCAAAATCAGCGGCAACGCCTCGACTGATGTGAAATTCGAGGAGTTCGGCATGTCGCCACCGCGGACGATGCTCGTCCTCAGCGTCGAAGATCACCTGACCTTCACGCTCAACTTCGTCTTCACACCAGCGGGCGCGTGATCCCGGAACGTGGTCGTCGGGCGCACCGGGCGCCGCCTGAACGGCGCGCTGGGCGTCATCAATGACGCCCCTACGGTGGAGGGGTTTGATTAATCAAACCTGGCGCGCCCCTTGAGGCGGCGCCCGTCCCCCCACGTCACCGACGACCGACCGTCGCTAAACGGCACGCCTTCCCAACAACGGCTAATTAAGCCCCGCCAGAAACGCGTTGATCAGCCGCCCTACGGCCTGCGGTTTATCTTCCGGCAGGAAATGATTGGCGTCGGCGATCGGCTGCACGCGAGCGCGCGGCAACAACGCTGCCAGATCGCGCATGTCGACGAGGGTGAAGGTTGGATCGCTGGCACCCCAGGCGATCAGGGCTGGGATCGTGAATTGCCGCAGCGTGTCGCGCCAGCGCTCGAAATCGTCGGGCCTCGCCGAACGATGACGCGCCAGATTGAGCAGCGTGCCCTTGAACCCGTGCTCGAACGGCCACCAGTAGTGCGCCATGACGTCATCGGTGAGCCGGTCGATCCGATCGACATACAATGCCATCGCGCGTTTCAGCATCCAGCGACGGCTGAGCGCCAACGCCAATTCGCCCGCCAGGGGCAGCCGCAGGATCGAGAGCGGCGAGAGACCGCCGTTCCAGGCAGCCGGACGCAGGCTGGTGTTGAGCAGTACGAGATGCGAACAGAGTTCCGGCTCGCGCGCCAGCAGCTCGACCGCGACCAGCGCGCCGAAATCGTGAGCGACGAAGGCCGCACGTTCGATACCCAACTGGCGCAACGCTGAACGCACGGCATCGGCCTGAGCCGCGACCGAATAATCCCAGCTGGAATGCTTCTCCGAACGGCCGAAGCCGGAGAGATCGAGCGCGATCGTGCGGTGGTTGAGCGCCACGACCGGCGACAAATCGCGCCAGAGGTACGAGTACGTCGGGATGCCATGCAGGAAGAGAACAGGCGGGCCGTTGCCACGTTCCACGGCGAAGAGTTGGCGTCCCGGCGTATTGATGAGTCGTCCGCGTGTGTCTGAACTGTCCATTGCTTGCTCCGATCAATCCGATACCCTGCTAAGCGATTCTAGCGCGGCACAGGGCAAGTAGTAGGAGATCCTTCGCTGCGGCTCAGGATGACGTATGAAGCGCATCACTATACCTGTCATTCTGAGCCACAGCGAAGGATCTCTTCCCCGTTCACCAACGCGATACGTTGCCTGAACAGCCCGCGCCGCCTGCTGGCGCGATACCGCGCGATCGGAGAGAATCGGTACGATCCCGAGGTCGGTCCGAGCGTCCGATGCGGCGCAAAAGATGGAGCAAGGTTTCATGACATCGCAACACAACGATCAACCCGATCCGAATGCCGCGCTGCTCATCAACTGTGGTGTCGGCGTGCCTCCCGAGCACGTCGCCACTATCGCGAAGATGCATCAAGCCGCCGCTGCCGGACGCGATGCGATCCGAGCGTTGCGGCTCGGCGAAACCGAACCGGCAACAATCTTCGTGCCGCTTCGAGAACGAACGGGTGCCGATAATGAATGATGATGAACGCGCATATCTCTCGCTGGCAGAGGCGCGAACGCGACTCGACAACCGTGATGTTTCGTCCGTCGAACTGACGCAAGCGATGCTCGAACGCATCGCGCGCCTCGATCCGCGTCTCAACGCCTTCATTACGGTGCTGAGCGATTCGGCGCTGATCGCCGCTAATGCCGCCGACGCACGGTTGCGCCGGAGTGAGCGCTCGTCGCTGCTCGGCATCCCGGTCGCCGTCAAGGATCTCTTCAATACCGCCGGTGTTCGCACCACCGGTGGTGCACGCATCCTGGCGGACAACGTGCCGCATACCGACGCGACCGTCGTACGCAGGCTGTCAGAGTCCGGCTCGGTCCTGCTCGGTAAGACGAACATGATGGAGTTCGCCTACGGCTATCCGCACCCCGACTTCGGTGAGACGCGCAATCCGTGGGCGCTCGACCGCACGGCCGGCGGCTCCAGCGGTGGTTCGGCGGCGGCCGTCGCGGCGGGGCTGGCCTATGGAGCGCTCGGCAGCGACACCGGCGGTTCGATCCGCAGCCCGGCGTCGTACTGCAATGTCGTTGGGCTGAAAGCGACCTACGGACGAGTCAGTCGCGCCGGAGTCCTGCCGCTCTCCTGGTCGCTCGATCATGCCGGTCCATTGACGCGTACGGCCGAGGACGCAGCGCTGTTATTTGATGCCATCGCGGGCTTCGATCCACTCGACCCCGCTTCGGCGCGGGGCGACTGGCCGACGGTCTTCCCAACATTGAACGACGGGATCTCCGGACTGCGCATCGGTGTCGTTGACGAGATGTTCACACGCGAGGTTCAGCCCGACGTGCAGGCGACAGTCCGCGCGGCCATCGAGCAGTTGGGCAGACTCGATGTGACGCTCGAATCGGTCGCACTGCCGCATCTCGACCTGATCGCGCCGGTTATCGGCACGATCGTGCAGGCCGAAGCGACCAGCTATCATCGCCAGACGCTTGCAGCGCGCCCGAACGACTACAGCGACGCCGTGCGCGACAACCTGCGGCTCGGCGCCACGATTCTCGCTATCGACTACCTCGACGCCCAGCGCGTCCGGCGGCTTCTGCTCGATGGGTTGAACAACGCCCTGGCCGAATACGATCTGCTCGTCTACCCGACGCAGCCGATCGTGGCGCCGCTGCTCGATTCGTACACGCTGGAGCCGGGCGAGGACGACGCGGTGCTCGATATCGAGATCAGCCACACCGGCCTGGCGAATCTGACCGGCCATCCGGCGCTCTCCGTGCCCGGCGGCTTCACGAACGATGGACTGCCGGTCGGCCTCCAGTTCATCGGGCGCGCCTTCGATGAGGCGACAATCCTGCGGCTGGGGTACGCCTTTCAGCAGATTACTGATTGGCACAAACAGCGGCCGCCGCTCGATGGTTAGCAACAAGGAGTCCAGGACATGCTTGCGTACGATGCGCTCCCGAAATCGGTGATCGTTCCGGTCGGCTACGGTCGCGCCATTCGCGTTCCGGCGGGAACGCTCGTGACCATCGAGCAGACCACCGGGTATCAGATCGTCGACTTCATCGCGTTCCGAGACGACGATCTGACGGAGAAATTGAGCACGAGCCATACGCTGGCATCACTCGGTCGCATGTGGCCGATCGCCGGTCAGCGCTTGCTCTCGAACCGGCGCACGCCGCTGCTCGAACTGGTCGAGGACACGGCTGGTCGCCACGATCTGACGATGGCCGCCTGTGATCCGTGGCGCTATGAGATCGACTTCGGCGTCAGCGGTCACCGGAACTGCTCGGATAACTTTCTTGAGCTTTTCGGGCCGCTCGGAATCGAACGTCACGACCTGCCCAATCCGGTCAACTTCTTTCAGAAAACGATCTACGGCGACGACGGTCAGGTCGGGTTTCTCGAACCGAGCGCCGGTCCGGGCAGCCATGTGATCCTGCGTGCGCTGGTGCCGCTGCTGCTCGGATTCAGCGCCTGTCCAATGGACCTCAATCCGCCGCGCGAACGCACGCCGGGCGATATCGTCGTGCGCATCGCGGCGTCGGATGACCAGGCGTGACAAAGCCGCGACCGAGGTCACGGCTTCATCACGGGGGTGGTTGGGGGAGTGGGATGGATCGGAGAACTCGTTCTACTCCCAGGAACCAGTGACGGGGTTCAGCGTCGTTACCGGTTCCACCCTTACTACGCAGCAAACCGGCCGCCGGATTAAGCGCTAGTCGATCAAGCCGGCGGCTCGCGCGGCATCGAGCGTGTTGCGCGCCATCTTGATGCTGGCGACATCGACCATCTGATTGTCGATCGAGATCGAACCGCGCCCTTCGGCGGTTGCCTGTTCATATTCGTGGACGACACGCGCCGCCCATGCGATCTCCTGCGCGTCCGGCGCGAAGATTTCGTTGGCGATCTCGAGCTGCGCCGGGTGGATGCACATCTTGCCGTCGTAGCCGAGCGCACGGGCAACCCGGCAGGCCGCGCGAAAGCCATCGGCATCGCGGAAATCGGCGAACGGCCCATCGATGACCCGCACACCCGCCGCACGACCGGCGACGAGGATGCGATGCAGTGGATAGTGGAAGCGATGGCCGGGATAGGCGGCATCCCACTCGTCGGGCGTTCCGATCGAGACGGATGGAATGCGCAGCGAGGCGGTGTAGTCGCCTGGTCCGAAGATGAGCGCTTCGACGCGCGGACTGGCCCTCGCGATCCGTTCGCAATTGATCAGGCCCTCGGCCGTCTCGATGAGCAGCTCCAGCCCGATCGGCCGCGAAGCGCCGCAGCTCGCCTCGATCTGGGTGAGCAAGGTGTCGACGACATAGACGTCCTCCGGGCGGTTCACCTTCGGTAGAAGAATGAAATCGATCTGCCCGGCCGTCGCCTCGACGATCTCAATCAGGTCGCGATAGAAAAAGGGTGTGTCGAGCGCGTTCATGCGAAAGACGCGCGGTTTCGTACCCCAATCGAGTTCGGTCAGCGCACGGACGACGTTGGCACGCGCCGGGGCCTTCGCCTCGGGCGCCACCGAATCTTCCAGATCGAGAAAGATAACGTCGGCGCCGGACGCGACACCCTTCTCGATCATGCGCCAGTTCGAGGCGGGCACCGCCAGTTCGCTTCGTTCAAGCCACATCATCATTCCCTCCAACGAGTTGGTGTCAGCGGATCAGAGCGCAACGTCGCGTCGAGCGATCCCATTCTGAGCGAGCGGGAGCAGACGATCAAGCGCGACCTGATCGCATCGTCTCGGCAGTTCCTGCCTTGAAGCGGCGTGGGCGCGGCGTTACCATGCTTCGGAACGGCAGTAGCGCGGCAGACGCGAGTAAGAAATGAGAGCAATGGATGGCCGAAACGCCCACGAGCTTCGATGTTCGACATAAGAGCCGGCACCTCTACGATGGTCGCGACCGAGCGGCCGCCCGATCGTATCTGCGAGCCATCGGGCTCGACGACGACGATTTCAAGAAGCCCGTCATTGGCATCGCCCACTCCTGGATCGGGACGATGCCGTGTAACTTCGGCCTGCGGCGCCTGGCGCAGCAAGTCGAGAAGGGCGTGCGCGCGGCAGGCGGCGTGCCGATGGAGGTCAACACGATCGCGATCAGCGACGGCGTGACGATGGGCACCGAGGGCATGAAGGCGTCACTCATCAGTCGTGAGGTGGTTGCCGACTCGATCGAACTCGTCGCTCGCGCGCACATGTTCGATGCCATCATCATCCTTGCCGCCTGCGACAAAACGCTCCCGGCAGCCGCCATGGCGCTGATGCGGCTCGATATCCCCGGCTTTGTGCTCTACGGCGGCTCAATCATGCCGGGACACTTCCAGGGACACGATGTGACGATTCAATCGGTCTTCGAAGCGATCGGGGCCAACGCCGCCGGCCGCATGAGCGACGAGGATCTCACGGCGTTGGAGAAGGTCGCCTGTCCCGGGGCCGGTGCCTGCGGCGGACAGTTCACCGCCAACACCATGGCGACCGCGCTCGAAATCATGGGCCTTTCGCCGACCGGCATGGCCTCGATTCCCGCCGTCGATCCGACCAAAGAGATCGTCGGGGCGGCGGCCGGCAAACTGGTGGTCGATCAGCTCGAGCGCGGCTTGCTGCCGAGCCAGATCGTCACCAAGCAATCGCTCATCAACGGTTTCGCCAGTGCCTGCGCCACTGGCGGCTCGACCAATATCGTGCTGCACCTACTCGCCATCGCTCGGGAAGCGGGTATCCCGCTCACCATCGACGAATTCAATGAGATCAGCGACAACACGCCGATCATCGCCGACCTGCTCCCATCCGGGCATTACACCGCGGTCGATGTCCACAACGCGGGCGGCATCCAGCTGATCACGAAACGACTGATCGAGGGCGGCAAGATCGACGGCAGCCAACTCACGCCGAGCGGCAAGAGCCTGGCCGAAGAAGTTGCCGGCGTGCAAGAAACCCCCGGCCAGGATGTCGTGCTCACCGTCGATACCGCCAAAAAGAAGACCGGTGGGCTCGTTATCTTGAAGGGAAATCTGGCACCGGAAGGCTGCGTCATCAAGGTGGCCGGTGAAAGCCGGACGCGGCAGCAAGGACCGGCACGGGTCTTCGATTGTGAAGAAGACGCCATGAACGCCGTGACCGCTCGCCAGATCGTGCCGGGCGATATCGTCGTCATTCGCTACGAAGGTCCGCGTGGTGGCCCGGGGATGCGTGAGATGCTTGGTGTCACCGCCGCGCTGGTCGGCGAAGGGCTCGGGGCCGACGTCGCGCTGCTCACGGACGGTCGCTTCAGCGGGGCGACGCGCGGCTTCATGGTCGGTCATGTCGCGCCCGAAGCGGCGATGCGTGGCCCGATCGCCGCCGTCCGTGAAGGCGATATCATCACGATCGACGTCGAAACGCATGAACTGAACGTCGAACTGAGCGACGACGAAATCGCGGCCCGGCTCGCGGACTGGACGCCGCGTCCGATCAGTTACCAGTCCGGCGTTTTCGCGAAATACGCCGCGCTCGTCTCCTCCGCCTCGCACGGCGCCGTCACGCAGCCGGGTCCGCGGTAGAGAAGGAAACATGATCGCATCACATCTGCGACCCGATCCTGAACAGCTCGGTGCCGAATGGAAAGCGCTGGTCGAAGCGGAGTACGAGCAGACCGAACGTGTGCGCGAGTGGCAAGAACAGGACTACTACCAATCGGTCGCCGCGCATTTTGTCGATAACCCACATCGTGAAGGCGATGAGATGCTCAACCGGTTGCGCTCCTTCTGTGCGCCCGAACTGAGCTGGCTCGATGTCGGCGCGGGCGGTGGGCGCAACGCCCTGCCGCTTGCCCTGCTCAGCAAGCAGGTCATCGCCATTGAGCCGAGCGTATCGATGCGTGAGGCGCTGACTCAGAGCGCGCGTCAGTATGGCATCGAGAACGTTGAAGTCGTCGATGCCCGCTGGCCGGATGGCGCCGAGCGTGTCTCGGCAGATTTCAGCCTGATGGCGCACGTCGGCTACGATATTCGGGATATCAATCGGTTTCTCGATGGACTGGAACGCGCGACCCGTCGTCGCTGTTTCGCGACGCTCATGTCGCGCGCGCCGAGCGGCGGCTTCACCCAGTTCTGGCCGGAGATCCACGGCGAAGAGCGCTTCGTGCTCCCGGCGTTATCCGAGTTCGTCCACGTGCTCCTGGCACGCGGCGCGACGCCTGATATTCAGCTCTACCCGCGTGATGTCGAACACATCGCACCGGACGACATCCGGCAGAACGCGCGACGGCGCCTCTGGTTGGCCGAGGGATCGGCCAAAGACAAGCGCTTGCAACAACTCGTGGAGGCCGCCATCGCTCGCTCGATCGACGAATTCAAAGAGCCGATTACCGTCGGGCTGGTAAGCTGGGAGCCAAAGCGGGCCTAATGAATGTGGCAGGCGATGGCGAATCGGTGAATTCTCATAGCCACCGCCTGTTGCGGCGCATCGGTCTACTGCAAGGAGATGCAAGTAGCACCCGCACACAGTATTTCACCCGCTGGGCGATCCTCGGCATTCTCGTCGGCGTTGTGGCTGGTCTGGCCGCCATTTCCTTCTTCTGGCTGCTCGAAACCGGCACGCACCTCTTCCTCGGCCACCTCGTCGGCTACCTGCCGCCATCACCGGCCGGAGAAGGGAACACGGCCGAAACAGCGATGCGGCGACCATGGGCGCTGCCGCTCGTCGTGGCGCTCGGCGGGCT
>JAICWZ010000205.1 GCA_025966355.1 Thermomicrobiaceae bacterium | reverse complement strand
CTGCTCACCGAGGCGAACAGCCGGCTGGCGGTGCCGAAGGGGAGACTTGAACTCCCACGGGCTAAAGCCCACTACGCCCTGAACGTAGCGCGTCTGCCGATTCCGCCACTTCGGCGCTCCTTGTGCGCTCCGGTCGCTTCGATGAGAAACGACCTTCTTTTGCGCAAGCGCGTGCAGGAGTATAGCATAGACGGCTTCGCACGATCAACCGTGCGAAGAGCGTCGAGCACGCTTCGTGCGAGACCGCAGTACAACCGGGCGGGAGCGGCGCCTGTGCTATGATCGAGGTTGAGTTTGCGGGCGCCCAGAAGGGCTGATTCGTGGCGACCGATCGGTGGTTTGCGGTCGGCGATGCGGCAGCCGGGCGGATGTTCCTTTGAGAGTCTCTGGATGACGATGTTCGGTGAGATCCGAACGGATACTGGAGGAGAGATGCGCTCCAAGGTTACGGTAGTCGGCGCGGGCATGGTTGGCGCGACGACCGCACAGTACCTCGCCCAGCGAAATATCGCGGACGTGGTCCTGGTAGATATTGTCGAGAACCTGCCGCAGGGCAAAGCGCTCGACCTGGCCGAAGCCGGTCCGGTCATCGGCTATGGCGTGTCGGTTACGGGCGCCAATGATTATGAGGCGACGGCTGGCTCCGACGTGGTGGTGATCACCTCCGGTTCGCCGCGTAAGCCGGGCATGAGCCGCGACGATCTGCTGCGCGTCAATATGAATATCGTGCGCAGCGTCACTGAGCAGGTCGCCAAGCACTCGCCTGATTGCGTCATTATCGTCGTGACGAACCCGCTTGATGCGATGTGCCACGTGGCGCTCCAGGCGTCCGGTTTCCCGGCCAATCGTGTGCTCGGGCAAGCCGGTGTGCTCGACTCGGCGCGCTTCCGCGCCTTCATTGCCATGGAGCTCGATGTCTCACCAAAGGATGTCAACGCCTTCGTACTCGGTGGGCACGGCGACACGATGGTGCCGTTGACGCGCTATTCATCGGTGGGCGGAATCCCGATCGACCAACTGATCAGCGCCGAGCGGATCGCGTCGATCGTGCAGCGGACGCGCGATGGCGGCGGCGAGATCGTCAAACTGCTCGGCACCAGCGCCTACTACGCTCCGGCGGCCTCGGTCGTCGACATGGTCGAAGCGGTTTTGCTCGACCAGAATCGCGTCATCGCCTGTAGCGCTCATCTCGGTGGTGAGTTCGGTTTGAAAGATCTCTATGTCGGCGTGCCGGTGAAGCTCGGCGCGGGCGGAATCAAGTCGGTGATCGAGATCGATCTGACCGACGACGAGCGTTCCGCGTTGCAGCATTCGGCGAACGCCGTCACCGAACTCGTGGCCGCGATGGAGCGACTGCAACAGGAAGCCTAGATGGCAAGCCGCGAGCCTCGTCGACCCCGACCGGACTGGGATGATCCTCAGACGATGTTGAGCGTGGACGAGGCTCGCGCGCGCATTCTCTCCGCGTTTACGCCGCTACCGCCCGTCACGCTGCCCCTGCTCGACGCGCTCGGACTGGTGCTGTCGGAGGACGTCCCAAGCCCCGTCAATATCCCTCCATTTCGCAATTCCGCCATGGACGGCTTTGCGTTGCGCTTTCGGGAAACCGAGCACGCCACGCCGGATTCACCGCGGACGTTGCTAGTGAGCGGTGAGATCGCGGCAGGCCAGGCGCCACCCTCGGAGCTCGTGCCAGGCACCGCGATGCGCATCATGACCGGCGCGCCGCTGCCCGCCGGCGCCGATGCGGTCGTTCGCTTCGAGGACGTGATGGAGTTCGGGCCGGCCGGCACCGGTTCGGGAAGTGCGTCATCGCCTGCACGAATCGCGCTCGCGCGGGCGGTCCGCTTCTCGGAAAATGTCCGAGAGGCCGGCGAGGATGTCGTGGCCGGATCGACCGTACTCCCGACCGGCACTGTCATCGGCCCTCTGCAGATCGGTCTGCTGGCGGCGATTGGTCGAGCCGAGGTCAACGTGGTGCGACGCCCGGTCGTCGCGATACTGTCGACCGGTGATGAGGTCGTCGAGGCGGGCATGGAGCTTGGCCCCGCACAGATTCGGAATAGTAACGGACCGATGCTGGCCGCCATGACGCGGCAGTTCGGCGGGGTACCGCGCCAGCTTGGTATCGCGCAGGATTCCGAGGCCGCGCTCCGAGAGCGCCTGGGCGCAGGTGGTGGGGCTGACCTGCTGTTGACGTCGGGTGGCGTGTCAGTGGGCGATTTCGATGTGGTGAAACAGGTCTTGCAGCGCGATGGACGTATCGATCTCTGGCGGGTGCGCATGAAGCCGGGCAAGCCACTTGCGTTTGGCTTGATGGGTGAGACGCCGTTGCTCGGTCTTCCGGGGAATCCGGCGGCCGCCGCGGTGGCCTTCAGTCAGTTCGGACGGCCGGCGATCCGGAAGATGCTTGGGCTGTCGGATCTGGCATCGCGCACTGTGCGTGCAACGCTCGCCGCGGACATCGAGAATCGTGGCAAGCGGCGTCACTTTGTGCGGGGCGTCATCGTGAATGAGCAGGGTGGCCGCATCGTGAGGCCACCCAGTGCTGGACGAGGTGGGGCGTTGACCGGCTTGGCGGCGGCAAACTGCTTCATCGTTCTCTCTGAAGAATGCGATCGAGCGCACGCTGGTGATACTGTCGACGTCGAACTCTTCGATGACACGTACCTCGAACCACTCAGCTGACGACCGCACGTCGTCCTCAACTTCCCCGTTTTGAAAGGCAATTTGAACAATGGGTGTCCGGGATTTCGTTTCGGTCCTTCGTGAAATCAGCTTTGACGAACTTGAATCAGAAGCGCGTATCGCGCCACGCCTGCTCGTCATTTCAACCAATCGCGATGACTCAACAACGCTCGCGAAGCGGCTCTTCGGTGCTGAAGCGAGCGAATTTGTCGATGCGCGGGCGTTCAGCGAGAGCGGGATTGATCCGTACCACTACGATACGATCGTTACGCTCGGGCCGCTGGACGCCAGCATCGGGCGCGACTGGCGTGAGCAGTTGCGGCGTGTCAAGGAGCCGTTGCGGCTTGTCGAAGTCGGGCATGCGGGCAGCGTAAGCGAGCACGAGCTCGAATCGATCCGCCGTCGAATCGCGGATTGCGCCGACGACCGAGCCATCGCCATCGGGCGCTACATCCCATCGATGAAACGCGCCTGCGCGCACCAGATCATCTCCGAGACCGCGACCGTCAATGCCCAGTTCGCGCTCGCTTCGAATCTGCCGACGCTGTTGCCGCTGATCGGGAACGTACTCGCAGTCGGGGCCGATTTCTTCGTGCTCACGAAGAATCAGCTGATGCTCATTTTCAAGCTGGCGGCGATTCACGGTCGCGATCTCGACAATCGCTGGCGAATCTATTCCGAAATGATGCCGGTCGTGGGCGCCGGTCTCGCCTGGCGCACGGTCGCGCGCGAAGTCGTGACGCTCCTGCCACTCGCGATCGGCACCGTACCCAAGGTCGCGATCGCCTTCGCAGGCACCTGGGTGATCGGGCAGAGCGCCGAAGTTTATTACGAACGCGGCGAAAAGCTGAACAAGGAGCAAGTCCGCGCGCTCTACGCTCAGGCGCTGGAGATATTGCGCAAGAATCCGATCACGCCGGAACGGATGAAGGCGTTGCCATCAAGGCTTTCCCGTTCGAAGGGCGACGAGCCTGAGAATGAGCCTGGCGAGCGACGCATCAATCGGTTGCCAAAGCTCCGGCGCAGGTGAGTGCGAATTCGCCGACTCGCCCATGATCCTCGACTGTCCACCAGGCGGAGAGCACCGCGTGCGCGATCGCCCATTCGCGTACCTCGATCGGGTCGAGACCGGCGGCTTCGGCCACGCCGTCGACGCGTCGCGTGAGAAAGCGCCGGAGATCGGCGGCTCCAGCAGCTTCAGCCGTCTGGTTGATGACAAACGTCGCGGGCTCGTAGGCCGGCACGCCGAGGACCCCCTTCGGGTCAATCGCCAGCCACGGCTCGCGCTGGGCCGCGAGTATATTGCCGTGGTGCAGGTCGCCATGGAGTAGAACGACATCGTCCGCCGCGGCATCAAACGTGGCGAACGTGCGTTCCGCTCGATCAATGAGCGTCGTGGGGAACGGGCCAGTGCCTTGGTAATGGCGTCGTAAACGGTCGAACCCCAAGCCCCAATCGCCAATCGTGGGGAAGATTGATTTGTCCGGCAGCGGTTTCCAGAGCCCACGCATCACCGAGCCGGTAACTTCAATCGCCCCGATATCCGAGCAATCATGGAGTGAATTGCCGGGGACACAACGCTCCAACAGCAGAATGTTGTTGGGTTCATCGTCGTCGAGCAACTGCACGGCGCCGCAGCCGGCGAAATGCTGGAGCGCGGCGCGCTGCGTCCCGAATTCACCATCCGGTGGACAGAGTTTGAGGACGGCCGGGTGACCGTTTTCCAGGCGGGCGCTGACCAGGAAGTTGTAGGTCAGCGGTTCCATCATGCCGTCGATTGTCAGATCCCAGCGGCGGGCGCAGGCAGCGACAAGCGACGGCAGGCTCGCCAGCCATTCGAGACCGGCCGCT
>JAICWZ010000399.1 GCA_025966355.1 Thermomicrobiaceae bacterium | reverse complement strand
CTCGCCCTCATCTCCGCCCGCGAACTCGAAGACTGGACGGGGATTACGACGCACACGGTGCTGCGCTGACATCAACCCTCGGAAGCGACACCCAGACGCACGTGCCTCAGGATGGTCTGCACAACCTGATCGAGCGGATCGCTCGTATCGATTTCCAGGGTTGCTCCACATCGCAGTAACGGCTCGACCGTCTCCAAATAGCGCAGTACCTGAGCGAGGTTCTCCGGACGCTTGCCATAAGGGTTGGTTGTCCGAGTCGTCAACCGCTCGATAATCAAATCGGCGGGCGCACTGAGCAACACGATGTGATCGAACTGCGGGTAAAACTTCCCCTGGTTCGTCTTGCAGCCGCTGACAAATAAGGCACCGGCGTTCTCGTTCGACAGAAGACCCTGAATGCGATCTTCGCGCCAGATCCAGTCGGGTTCGGTATTCGGCTGGAGCGGGTCGTCCGCCCACACCGACCACTCGTCGCTATCCGAATCCACCGCCTTATAACCCCGCTCAGCAAGCGCGCGAATCACGGTTGATTTACCGGTTCCGGACATGCCGGTAAGTAAGATGCGCTTCATTCACTCCACCGTCTCACAGAACATTCACGCAAGTTCGCGACCCGACACCCAACGACCCAGCATACGACACATTCCACCCCGTAGGGGCTCGATTTATCGCGCCCAGCCGATGTGGGCATGCACGAGGCGTGTCTTTTCACCTTTGCCTGAAACGTCTAAAATCTCTCCGGCAACCCGCCAGTTCCACATCCGCGCAACCCGTCCCGCCTCTGTGCTACGCATGTATTGACGCCTTCAGATATGATCTCCAAAACACGAAAGTTGGGAGGGAGCGATGGGCGGGGATAGCTCAGAGATTCGCTATAGGCGTTCGATCCGATTACGATCGTACGATTATTCGTTGCCAGGACCCTACGTCGTGACCATCTGCGTTCAACATCGCGCTTCTCTGCTCGCTTCCGTGAATGATGGTAGCGTGGATCTTTCTCCAATCGGTCAATTGGTCGGGCGCGAACTCGATCGCCTGACGACCCGTATTCAAGCAGCATCCGTCGACGCGTCGGTTATCATGCCGAACCATCTCCATGCCATCATCTCGATCAACCCGGTAGTGCCAGGAACATCTTTGGGAGAGATCGTGCGAACGTTGAAGGCGGCTAGCACCCACGCAATACGTCGTGAATGCGACCGGTCATTCGCATGGCAGCGGAACGATCACGAACGCGTCATCCGTGACGAGCGCGAACTCCACGTATTCTCTGACTACATTGCAACCAATCCCACACGTTGGAGTAGCGATGTGATGTACGTGCCGTGATCAGAGGGACGCTTCATGGCGATGGGACCAAGACGAACACGCCTCGTGCATGCGCACATCGGCTGGGCGCGATAAATCGGGCCCCTACGGGGTGGACTTGATTGCATACCGGAAATTCTTGCGACGCCCAATACCGACGGTAATCGTCACTCGTTCATGTCGCCGATCACGGCTCCTGCTGCGCCTGGAAGCGGCCGTTATAGTGGGCATTGCCGATGCATTCTTCGAGGATGATCTGGCAGATGGTCGTGCCGGGGTGGACGGCGAGCGGCATTGGGCCGGCGTTGTTCATCTCCAGTACCTGCTTGGCATCGCTGATGCCCGGCTGCATGAAGTTCGCGGTGACGTGCACCATCAGACCGACGCGGGCGAAACGGCTTCGCCCCTGAATCCAGCCGCAGATGTTGTCCGGCAGCGTGATCCGCTCGCGCGTCACGCCATGCACGGCGTGGCCGGGAAGCAGGAGGAAGTAGTCGCCGACCTCGACGACGTCGGTGACCTCGCGATGATCGGCGTCGTCGGTGACGTGGAAGATGTTGTGGATGGTGCGGAAAACCCGAAACTGATTGCCGAGATGCAGGTCGATCGAGGCCGGACCGACGCACTCGGGATCGAACGGGTCGATCCCGATCTCACCTGCCTCGATGCGGCGTAGCAGTTCGGGTCGCGTCAGTACCGCCATCGGTCAGTCCCGCCTTTCGCGCGCGTCATGCGAATACCGGTGGTGCGATCAGGCCGAGCGAGGTTTCGGCCCAGGCGGCCAGCCGCAGCAGCGCGGCATCGGCGCCGCGCCGGCCGATCAGTTGGGTGCCGATCGGCAGACCGTCTGCGCCGACGCCGGTCGGAAGCGTGATGGCCGGTGTGCCGAGCAGCGACCAGGGCGCCTGGAAGGTGCGATCGCCGGTCGAGCCGAGCGCGCGCGGCGGCGCGACGTTGGAGGCCGTCGGCAGCACGAGCGCGTCGTATGTGTCGAAGAGCGCATCGACCTGCCGGCCGAGCGCGCCACGCAAACGACGCGCCTTCTGATCGTAGATCGCCGGGATGAGCGCGCCCGAATCGACCTCAGCCGGAATCGCCGGGCCGTACGCGTCACGCAGCCCGACCACCTGCGCGCGATGCACTTCGGCCACCTCGACCTGCATGATCAGATGATGCACGGCGAGCAGCAGATCGAGATCGAACGGAAGCCGGATATTCACCACCTCGGCACCGGCGTCGCTGAGCCAGGCACGGACATCATTCAAATGCGCGGCAACCTCCGGCTCGGAACGCTCGCCAAATTCGTCGATGAACGCGATCCGCGGCGGGGCTATCTGTGTCGCGGTCGCGCTCGGGTCACCGACCAGCGCGCCGTAGACCATGGCGGCATCGCGGGCCGTTTGTGTAAGTAGCCCGAGGTGATCGAGCGACCAGGCGAGCGGCAGGACGCCGTCCCGCGTAAACCAGTTGAAGGTCGGCTTGAAACCAACCGCGCCGCAGTAGGCGGCCGGTCG
>JAICWZ010000389.1 GCA_025966355.1 Thermomicrobiaceae bacterium | reverse complement strand
GCCCACTTCCGCACTGATCAGTTCACTGAATCTCAGGAGCTGCTCATCGATCGGAAGATTACGCAGCGCCTCCTGCGTCAGGATCGTGTTGCGCGGCACCCAGGGCAGCGTGACGATCTGGAGCGGCCCGCTGCGGGTGTTGAGCATCATCTGACCGATATTGCGGGCGATATGGATGTTGGGGATGCCGAGCGCCTGATAGATGTCGATCGCGGTGGCACGGGCCATGATGCTCGGAAGATCGTGATTGCCGGTCAGCAGGACCGTCGGTATTTGCGCCTCGACCAGACGCCGGATGCGCCGCGCGAACATCCGTTGCAGCGTTGGGCTCGGGTCGCGATTCTTGAAGGCGTCGCCCGCGAAGACGACTGCGTCGACTTCCTCCGCTATGGCGACGTCGATGATGGTATCGAATGCGTGGAGGAAATCATCGACGCGCGTCGAGAGTCCGGTGCTCGGATTGAGCGAGCCGTAGTTTTCGACGCCGAGGTGCAGGTCGGCGAAATGGAGCAGCTTCATTCCAGTGTTATTCCTCGCCAGGATTCATGAGATTTGAGATGAAATTGCGGTCGAACGCCGGCCCGCTCTCGGCGGCGATTTCCTTGCGGAGCGCCGCGCCGTCGTAGGTGCGGGTGCGCAACATGATCGGCATTGGAATCGCGTGACCGAGGATCAAGCATTCCTGTTTCGGTCGCAGGGAGGCGAGCATACCGCGCAAGTGGTTGCGGTCGGAAACGCCGGTCAGCACGGCGTCGATATCGCGCTGGTCGGTGAGCAGGCCGGTGATGCGCGTGCCGATCTGTGAGAGCACTTCCGGATCGATGCCGGACGGCCGCTGATCGACGACGAGCAGCGTCACGGAATATTTTCGCATCTCACGCGCGATCGTACCGAAAATCGACTGACGCGCGGCATCCGGCGCCAGGAATTTGTGCGCCTCTTCGAGGACGACGACGAGTCGGCGAATGTCATTGCCGGTGCCGTTCTGCGAAGTCGTCTGCCGGAGAACGCGCTCGGTGTACTTCTGGTGAATCCGGCGAGTCACGATGTTCGCTACGAGCATGTAATCGAGGAACGACTGATATTTGCCAAACTGCAAGATGACGTGGTGCTTCTTCTCGATATGGGTCATCAGGTCGTCGATGGCGGAGCTTTCGCCGTGATCGATGATGTAGTCGCGTGATTGCAACAGAGCAAGCTTCTGCTTGAGCGCATTGGCCGCAGCCGGATGCGTACCGGTATCGCCGCAGAAAGTTTCAAGCTCGCCCTGCGACATCGTGAGCAGCTGGCTCAGCCACCGGTCGCCGAAGGCTTGCGAGAGCTGATAGGTGACAGCGCCGTACGTTCCGGTCAGGTTCAGCTCTTCGGCGAGCAGTTCGATATCGCCTGGCTCAATCTGATTCAGGCCGATTCTGAAATCGCGCGTTCCGGCGCCGGATTCGAGCGAATAGACGATGATCCGCGATTTGCCGAAGAGATCGACGAGCCCGACGATGCCCGGTTCATCGTGCAAATGGGTCGCGTATTCGCCGTGCATGTCGAAAATGAGCGCTGACGCGACATCGCTTTTGATAAGGCCGAAGAGCAGCAGGCGTGTGAGTACACTCTTGCCGGTGCCGCTCTGACCGAAAATCCCGTTGCTCCGCGTAACAAATTCCTTGAGATCGAGCGGGATCGGAATGTCCATCGTGAGCGGCGTGCCGAGCGCGAAGCGCGTCTGCGATTCTTCGCCGAAGACGCTGTCGAAGTCGAGCTCGTTCGCCTCGCGTAGTTCGGTGAAATGCATCGGGATGTTGCGCACCGGCCCCGGTGGGCTGCCGTCCAACGCTCCGATATTTTCGAGCATCAGGCTCGGACGGACTTCCACCGTCGCATAGGTGTGGCTGCCGGAGAGCGCGCGGCGGATGAAGGCCGAGCCGCGCGACGGCGGTGCCGCTGTGAGCGCGTTGTCGGTGACGCGCAAACGAATATCGGTGATCAGGCTAAAATAGCGATTACGTTCGCCTTCGAGTACGACGAATGAACCGACCCGCAGCAATTCGGTTGAACAGCCATCGGTCAGGCGGACGGTCAGCCCGGCATTAAAGGTTCCCTCGGTAACGACACCGAGCGTCTGCGAGTCCGCGTGCATGGACACTCCGATTCGGCGTTAGGTGCACGAACAGCCAGATCTTACCATGGAGCGATGAGCGGTATGGATGCCGAAATGTCCTCTTCCCGTGATCGGTCGACGGCCGCGCAACCGGCGAACGAACTGATAGTCGAACTGTTCGCCATCGAGCCCGCGCACGGTGCCTGGCCCGGCAAGAGCCGCAAGATGGTGCGATTGGCCGAACGGTATGGTGCCGAAGCGGCACTGGCGCAGCTGGCGCTTCCCGAGACGCTCGACCGCTTTCTTGATGCCGCGCGGGCTCAGGATAAGGCACCGAACGGCGCGCTGCTCAACGGGATCATCAACGGCTATCAACGGGTGATGATGGCCGGCGATCAACGTGTCGGACAAGCGAGCGTCGGCACGTTTTCCGATCACGTGACACGACTATCGGCGTTGCGACGGATCAATCAGGCGGCGACCGCCAGCCTCGATCTCGAAGCGATGATGCAAACCGTCGTGGGCGTCGTGCGCGACACCATGGGTTGCCAGTCGTGCTCGATTTTCCTGATGGACGAAGGAAACGCTATGCTCGTGCTGAGCGCCTCGGTCGGCCTCAATCCACAGGCGATCGGACGGATCTACATGCCACTCGGCACCGGCATTACCGGCAAAGCAGCGCAAACGCGACAGTTGCTGGCGATCCCCGACGCGGCCGCGCATCCGGCGTATATCGACTACCCACTCCTGGATGACCAACGTTACAGCTCGCAAGTATC
>JAICWZ010000561.1 GCA_025966355.1 Thermomicrobiaceae bacterium | reverse complement strand
GGTAGATTCATTCACAGCGATGCTGTACGCCCCGCAATGTGACTGCCGCCCTCTCCGCCAAGAACAAGTCCGCGCAAGCCCTCCGCAGTACGAATCGCAGACCTCTTGCCTCTGCCGGCGATCTGACAATCGTCCGAAAGCAGTCCTCCTGCGATCGTTGGCATCCGGCGGTAACCGTCCGGTGAACTCATCTTGCCAGCTTGACCTCGGCTGAGGAGGATCGTGTCCGCTTAACTTTTTGGTGGACACATGGACACGTTCGAGAACGCCCTTCCCGGTCGGCGCCGCCGTCGCAAGCATAGCGCCGAGTTCAAGGCGCAAGTTATCGCCGCCTGCCGGACGCCGGGCGTGTCGATCGCCGCCGTGGCGCTCGAGCATCGGTTGAACGCCAATCTGTTGCGGCGCTGGGTCGTGACAGAGGAGCGAGCCAGAGCCGGCGGATCGATTGAGCCCAGGGCGACGCCAGCCCGTGCAGTTGCGAACGCCGCGTTCGTTCCGGTCGAGGTGCAGACGCCGATGACCGCCACGACGCAGGAGATCGTGATCGAACTGCGCCGCGGCGCGACGGCGATCAAAGTCACCTGGCCGCTGTCGGCGGCGACGGCGTGCGCGAGTTGGTTGGGGCAGTGGCTGCGGTGATACGCATCGACGCGGTCTGGTTGGCGGTCGAACCGCTGGACATGCGAGCGGGAACCGAGGCGGCACTGGCGCGCGTAGTGCGCGTGTTCGGCGAAGCGCGCGCGCATCATGCCTATCTGTTCGCCAATCGACGCAGCAATCGGATCAAGCTGCTCGTGCACGACGGGATCGGGATCTGGCTATGCGCGCGTCGCCTGCACCAGGGACGTTTCGTCTGGGCACCGCCTGACGCAGGCGCGAGGTTGGCGATCAGTCGCGAGCAGTTGCAAGCACTGCTGCTCGGAGTGCCGTGGTGTCGCATCGATGCAAACGCGAGCATTCGCGTCGCGTGAAAATGCTGTTACGCAGCGACTCGCTATGGCACCATCGAGTGTATGCAAGTGCACGATCAACTCGCGCGAATGGATGCACTGCAACTGCGCGAATTTGCCGCCGGTCTGATCGACCACATCGCGCGGCAAGACGACGAGCTGCGCTGCCGGCAGCTCAAGATCGAGCAGATGACGCACGAGATGGCGCTGCTCAAACGCTGGAAGTTTTCGGCGCGCAGCGAGCAGTTACACGGCGAGCAAGGCAGCCTGCTCGACGAGACGATCGAGGCCGATCTCGGAGCGCTCACCGTCGAGCTCGACGCGCTGCAACCGGCGAAGCCGATGCCACCGGCGAAGGACCAGCCCAAGCGGACGGCCCTACCGGCGCATCTACCGCGGCGCGAAGTACGGCACGAGCCGGAGCAGACGGTGTGCAGTTGTGGATGCGCGATGAAGCGCATCGGCGAGGACGTGAGCGAGAAGCTCGCCTACACGCCCGGCGAGTTCGAGGTCGAGCGGCACATTCGCGGCAAGTGGGCGTGTGCGAAGTGCCAGACGCTGATCCAAGCGCCGGTGCCGGCGCAGGTGATCGACAAAGGCATCGCGACCGCTGGCTTGCTCGCACAGGTCCTGGTGGCGAAGTATGCGGATCACCAGCCGCTGTATCGCCAGGAAGGCATTTTTGAACGTGCCGGAATGGCCATCCCGCGCTCGACGCTCGCGCAGTGGGTCGGGGCCTGCGGCGTGCACCTGCAACCGCTGGTCGACGCGCTGAAGGCGGCGTTGTTCGAGCACTCGGTGCTGCACGCCGATGAAACGCCGGTGGCGATGCTGACGCCGGGCAAGGGCAAGACGCATC
>JAICWZ010000047.1 GCA_025966355.1 Thermomicrobiaceae bacterium | reverse complement strand
CGCGCAACGTGATGGTGTAGGTCAGGCCGTCCGGCGACGCTTCGGCCTTGGCCGCGGCGTCCGGCACGACGGCAATAGACCCTTTGGCCACGCCCGGGCCGGACTTCAACATGTACAGACGACTGTACGAGAACGCCGAAAACTCTGATTGGCCCTGGCTGCCGCTCGCGAACGGATCGAGACTCGGCGGGCTGGCGGCGGCGAAATTCGAATAGGTGCCGCCCTTCTTGACCGTGCCCCCACCGGACGCGGCCGTCGCACCACCGCTTGCGGATGCCGTCGCGGCGCCACTCGCAGGACTCGCTGACGATGACGTCGACGAGGTCGTCGGCTGCGCTCCGCTGCTCGCCTGGGTCGACGAGGCGCCACTCGTGGCCGTCGAATCAGAGCCGCCACCACAGGCGCTCAGCAATGAGCCGAGCAGCACGCTTCCACCTGCGAGGCTCACGCCGAGAAAACCACGACGACTCATCCGAACGCCGAATGCCCGAACCCGGTCTTGCTCTCCCATCTCATCTCCTCAATGTAGACATAGTCAATTCAACCTGGGTAGGCGTTGTATCCCGACCAGGTGAACGTATCGATATGGATACGCGGTTCACCGGCGGCAGCGCGGCAGGCGAACACGTTAGACTAAGTCATCTGCTTGTTCATACAATAGCAACTCTTTTCCACCCCGTCAACCCCCATCATCCGCCATGTGGCTCCGATCGTCCGGCGCCCGAGCGCCGCTCCACCTCTTCGGGTGGCTTGACCTTCGAGAAGAGCGCTAACGTGAGCAGATCGTAGGTGCTCTTGAGCACGCCGCAGATGACGAGCGGCCAGCCGAAGACGCTCACACCCAGCAGGTAGCCGGAAAGGAGCGGTGTCGAGGCGGAGGCGAGGCTCCGCGGCACTGATGTGACGCTGGCGGCCGCCGGGCGCTCGGCCGGCGTCACGATCGCCATGACATACGAATTGCGCGTCGGAACATCCATCTGCGAGAGCATCGCTCGAATCAAGAGCAGAACGATCGCGAGCCAGAGCGTCGGCATGAACGGCGTCAGGATGAGCGCGATCTGCGCCGGCAGGTGCGTGAAGACCATCGTCTTCACCAGGCCAAAGCGATCGGCCAATCGAACCGCGACCAGATACGACAGCGCCGAAAAGACACCCGACCAGAAGAAGATCGTCGCGGCGGTCGTCACGGAGAGATCGAAGCGATTGAAGAGCCAGAGGGCCAACAGCGACTGCACCACAAATCCATCGCCGAGCGAATCGAGACTGAAGAGCGCCGCCAGCGTGTAGACGATCCGCTTCGATTCTTTCAGCGGCGTCGCGACCGCGTGCGCCTCACGCTCGACCGCCGGAGACAGGCGACGATAGAGAAGCAGGGCAATCACCGCGAGCAGGCCATAGAGCAGAAACGTCGCCTGCAGGAGATGGCGCAGGCTGACGGCTGAGTGATCGGAGATGATGCCGGGAACACTGGCGAAGAGTGCCCCGACCGCACCGATCAGCGAGGCAATCAGTCCGTAGCGCGCGAAGAGCGACGTTCGCTGCCGGTCGCTCACCGTTTGCGGGATCAGCGTCTGCTCCAGCGGCAGAAAGACGCTGACGTCGCCGGCCGATGGATTGAGCGTGCCAACCAACGCGACCAGCATCAGCGGCCAGAAGGCGTGGACCACGGTGAAACCGACGCCGGTCGCGATCATCAGCAGCGTGGCGGCGATGAGCAGCCGCCGTCGCTGCAGACGGAAGGCGAACAGGCCGACAAGCAAGGTAAGCGCCGCCGAACCGACCAGCGTCGCGGTGCTGATCGCGCCGATCCGGATGCTGGAGAAGCCGAGTTCGGTGAGATAGACCGGTAAGAGGACGCTGACGAAGCCATCGCCAAAAGCACGCACGCCGCGTGCGGCGATCAGGATACCCGCATCGGATGTCGCGTCCGAAGGCAGCAAGCTCCATCCACGCCGTGACGTCGCGACCGGCATCAGCGTCATCCGGTCCCCTTCCTTCGCCGCGCTCGGCGCGATTTACGCGTCGCAGGTGAGATCGACGTTGGTTGCGACAGTGCGACGACGTTGATCATAGGGCCTGGCACCCACACGCGCAAAAGCGACTGAATCGCACACGCTTCGCGCAGACGCTACACTGCGTCACACAGGAGCCGCGTGTCGTGAAGGGAGACGATCAGGGTGACGAATGAGCGCACGCTCCGGCGACTGGAGCGGCAGATCTGGGAGCTCTTCATCTGGCGCAATCGCGCGACGCGCATCTTTGAACCGTGGATCGCGACTGACCGAGCAGGTGCGACACGTGAACTGCGGATCGGCGACCGCTGGGATGATCTCGCTCTGCCGGTCCGCATGGAGCGTGCGATTCCCGACGAGATTGCCGATGATGCGCTCCTCGAACTCTTCGTCGAGGGCGACGCGCTCGTGTATCTGGACGGCCGGCTGGCAGGCGCGCTCAGCCCGTTTGAACGCGAAATCGCGCTCAACTCCGCGCGCCGGATCGAGATCGAGGTCAGTCCGAACGATGCCTTCGGGTTGATCGGCACCGCCGCACGCTTCGTGAACTCGCGCATCGTCACGCCCGATCCCGACATGCGCGCCCTCTTCCGCGAGCTGCTATTCGCCTGGGAAAGCGCCGCCGATCTACGCGAGCATGAGGTTCAACCGCACCTGCTGCGCGCCATCGACGCGTCGCTGGCCCGGCTCGAACGTCCGACCGACCAACGAAGCGCAACGAACGCCGCGTTGCTCCTGCATGACGAACTGGCACGCTTCGTCGAAGTGGCCCGCTCGCTCAGTCGTCACTACAGTTATGACGAGCCGCTCCGCGCGATCGAACATCAACTGCGCGAAACCGAGCATCTGGCGCGTGACCCGGCCGTCCAACCGCCGGCCGATCTCGTGTCATTGCGACGCCCGCGCGGCGCCGCTGATGCGCTCGCGTACCTGCGCGCCGAACTTGCGACGCTGGCGCGACGCTTCCCGGCACAGGGACGTCTGGCGACGAGCGCACATGCGCATCTCGACGTCGCCTGGCTCTGGCCGCTCGCCGAGACCCGGCGCAAGGCGCACCACACCTTCGCTTCGGTGTTGGCCTTGATGGAGCGTTATTCCGCGTTTCATTTCACCGCCAGCAGCGCCCAACTGTACGACTACGTTCAGACCGCCGATCCGAAGCTGTTCGAACGCGTTCGGGCGCGCGTGGCCGAAGGGCGCTGGGAGCCGGTCGGCGGCATGTGGATCGAGCCGGATTGCAACCTGACGTCTGGTGAATCGCTCGTGCGACAGCTCCTGCTCGGCCGACGCTATTTCAATCGCGAATTCGGCTACCGCGATGCCGTCGCCTGGCTACCGGATACTTTCGGCTTCGCCGCTAATCTGCCGCAGATTCTGGCCGGGGCCGGCATCCGCTTCTTCTTCACGCATAAGCTCAACTGGAATGACACCAACCGCTTCCCCTACGACCTCTGGCGTTGGGAAGGACTCGACGGCACGCAACTGACGGCCCACTCGTTCGACAATCCGATCGGCGGCTACAACGGACAGATCACCCCAGCCGCGCTCGATAAAACCTGGCGGAACTTTCGCGGCAAAGCGCAGCATGACGAAAGCCTCTTCACCTTCGGCATGGGCGACGGCGGCCGTGGCCCGACCAGCAACATGCTGGAGCGCATCAGGCTGCTCGACGACTATCCGACGCTGCCGAAGCTGCGCCAGACGACGGTTCAGTCGTTCTTCGAGACCATCGATCCGTCCACGTTGCCGGTCTGGTCCGGCGAGCTCTATTTCGAATTTCACCGGGGCACCTACACGACGCAGTCGCGCATTAAGCGACTCAACCGCGCGGCCGAACACCGACTTTACGAAGCCGAAGCGGCCGCTACGCTGGCCGCCATCGAAGGCGCGGTTTATCCGCGTGACCGACTGACCGACGCTTGGACGACGCTGGCCCGCAACCAGTTCCACGACATCCTGCCCGGCTCATCGATTCGCGAGGTGAACGTCGAAGCGGAGCGGGAATTGGGCGACGTGGTCGACGGCGCTACGGCGCTGCGTGATCACGCGCTTGACGACATCGTCTCGCTTCCCGCCGAATCACGGCAGATGCTTGTCTTCAATCCGCACGGCTTCGACCGTCCGTTTTCGTTTGTCGCCCCGCGCCCCCGTGGTCTGACGGAGTTCACGCTCCGGCATGCGGACGGCGAGGAAGCACCCTGGCAACTACTGGATGACGACTCGATCATGGTCCAGAGCAATCATCTCTTACTCTGCTTCAGTCTCTCCAAACTATCAATTCAGCCCGGCGCGTCAGGGCCAATTAGCGCTGGCGTTACCGCCACTGATCGCACGCTGGAAAACGATCGTCTGCGCGTCGAGCTGGCGGACGACGGCACGATCGCTTCGTTCTTCGACAAGCAAACTCTGCGGGAAACATTGAGCGGGCCGGCCAACCAGCTGCGCCTCTACGACGATCTACCGGCCGCCTGGGAGGCCTGGAATCTGACCGATACTTCGGGGCAGCCGGGGCGACTTCTTTCCGAGTTTGAGTCATGTCGCATGATCGAAGCCGGGCCGCTGCGTGCGACAATCGAGATTCGCCGCCGCTTTGGTGGTTCGACGATTGTCCAGCGCTACTCACTTCGCGCCGGTTCGGCGCGTCTCGATATCGCGACCGAAATCGACTGGCACGAGCGTCGCACGCTCCTGCGCGCGCTCTTCCCGCTCGCCATTCGCGCGCCCCACGCCACGTTCGAAACGAGCTACGGCGCGGTCAAGCGCTCGACCCGGCGCAACACCAGTTGGGAACGCGCCCAGTACGAGGTTCCGGGACATCGCTGGGCCGATCTGTCGGAGCCGGATTTTGGCGTCAGCCTGCTCAACGACGGCCGCTATGGCCACTCGGCACTTGGCAATACCCTCGGACTGACGCTCCTCCGCTCACCGCTCGATCCTGATCCGCTGGCCGACATCGGGCATCATTCATTCACCTATGCCCTCTACCCGCATCGCGGCGACTGGACGAGCGGCGGTACCGTGGAAGCCGCGATCGATCTGAACAGCCCGCTCATCGGTCGGCTCACGTCGAACGAACAGCCGGATCATCGGATCAATCCGGGCCACTGGTTCGACGTTCACGGCTTGACGGTCGGCGCGCTCAAGCTGGCCGATGACTCCGAAGATATCATCCTTCGCCTCTACGATCCCTATGGCCGGCACGGCACGGCGCACGTCAACCCGTATTTCACATTTGCGGGCGCAGAACTAGTCGATCTCCTGGAGGAGAGCCCGACGAGAATCGATCTCGGGCTCGACCGGACGATTGAGATCCCCTACCGGCCGTTCCAGATCATGACGCTGCGGCTGCGACGCGCATGACACGCCTCGTGCATACGCACATCGGCCGGGCGTCATCAATGACGCACCCTACGTAGGGGTTTGATTGATCAAACCCGGCGCGCCCTTCAGGCGGCGCCCGTCGTCGCCGCGACTGCTAGCACCGCAATTACCGCACAGCTACCGGTTGCGCAGGCGCGGGTCGAAGGCGTCGCGCAGGCCGTCGCCCATCAGGTTGAAGGCCATGACGACGAGGAAGATGGCGAGGCCGGGGAAGAAGGTGAGCCACCAGGCTCCGGCCAACAGCTCGCGCTGGCCATCCTGCAGCATGTTGCCCCATGACGGCGTCGGGATCTGCACGCCGAGTCCGAGGTACGACAGGCTCGCCTCCAGGATAATGGCGAACGAGAGCCAGAGCGTCGCTTCGACGATGATGACCGCCAGCGTATTCGGGAAGAGATGCTTCCAGATGATCTGCCACGACGACGCGCCGATCGTGCGCGCCGCGACGACGTATTCCTGCTCCTTGAGCGTCAGGAATTGGCCGCGCACCAGACGTGCCGCGCCCGACCACGACGTGACGCCAATGACGATAATCGTCGTCTTGAGCCCGCCCTGAAAAAGCGCCGCCGCCGAGATGAGTAATAAGAGCTGCGGTATCGATAGGAGAATATCAGTGAAGCGCATAATCACGCTGTCGACCCAGTGGCCAAAATAGCCCGCCAGCGCGCCAAGCGTGACCCCGATTGTCATGATGATGGCGACCGCGACAAAGCCGACGGTAAGCGAGATGCGGGCGCCGTAGACCAGCCGGGCGTAGACGTCGCGCCCGTTGCGATCGGTGCCGAGCCAGTGTTCCGCCGAGGGCGGTTTGTCGCGGTAGCCGGGCTGAATCCGGGTGTATGGGTAACGCTCGATCAGCGGGGCGATGACCGCGATCGAGTAAAACAGGATCACGACGATGGCACCGGCAACCGCCAGCTTGTTCTCCATGAACCGCGAAAAGATCGGATGACTGCGCTCCGGCCGAAGTTCGTGGCCGCTCAGCGCAGCGGTTTCCCGGGTTGATTCACGCACTCAAGATGCTCCGCCCACCGCCCACTCAGCTGGGCAGCGAGATACGTGGATCGACGATCACGTAGAGAACGTCGACCAGAATGTTCACGAGTATGACGAAGGTCCCCGCGATGATCGTCACGCCGAGGATAACGGGATAATCACGATGGGTGATCGCGGTATACGCGAGATAGCCGAGACCGGGCCAGGCGAAGATCTGTTCGATGATTACCGCGCCGCTCAGAATGCGCGCGACCTGCAAGCCGGTGACGGTCACCATCGGGATCATGGCGTTGCGCAGCCCGTGGGCGAGCAGCACGACCCGATCGTGCAGCCCTTTCGCGCGGGCCGTCGTCATATAGTCCTGATGCGTCACTTCGAGCATCGCCGAACGCATGAAGCGCGCGAAGTAGGCGATCGAAGGCAAAGCCAGCACGATAATCGGCATGATGAAGTACTTGATGTTGCCCGGGAATGCGGTTGACGACTCAGCGGTGCTGATCGCCGGCAGCCAGTGCAGCTTCACGCTCAGGTAAAACTGTAAGAGCAATGCCAACCAGAAATTGGGGATCGCCCAGCCGATAAAAGCACCAACAGTCGTGCTGTTGTCGATGAAACTGTACTGCTTGACCGCCGAGATGATGCCGAGCGGTATCGCGATCAGTAGCGCAATGACGATCGAGACGACTTGCAGCACGATCGTCGCCCACGCCTTGTCCTTGATCAGCGTCAGCACCGCCTTGCCGTTGAACGTATAGGCCGTGCCGAAATCGCCGCGCGCGATATGACTCATGTAGATGGCGTATTGCACCGGCAGCGGCTTATCCAGCCCGTAGTTCTTGCGGGCCTGTTCAATGAACTGCGGGCTGGCGTTACCGGGCGAGATGAACGCTTCCACCGGGTCGCCGGGCGCCAGGTGGATCAGCAAGAACATGACGATCGTCAGGCCAAAGATGACCGGAATCGCGACCAGCACGCGACGGATGAGGAAGCCGAGAACGTTGCCGCTCACCGGTCTTCCTCCTCCCCTCGCGTCGAGCCGCGTCTACTCACTGACGTACCATGTCTCCAGCTCAGTGAACATGCCTTCCTCAAGCGAGCTATCGACATAGCCTTTGAACTTCTTCTGGGCCACGTGCAGGTACGGTCGATACCACGACCAGGTGGCCGGCACATCTTCCACCAGGATCTGCTGGATCTGCGCGTAGATCGGCACCTGCTTCTTCGGATCGAGTTCCTGCTTCGCCTGCTCCAGCAGTTTGTCGAGATCCGGATTGCTGTAGCCGGTGAAGTTCTCCGAACCGCCGGTGTGATAGATCTGGTAGAGATCGCCCGGATCGACGGTGGCGCCGGAGCCGACTTCCTGGCTCTCGCCAACGTCGTAGTTCATGTGGATGATCTCGTCGACCAGCGTCGCGTATTCGATCGCTTCCGGTACGATCTTCCAGCCGAGCTTCTCGAGTTGCGCCTGGGTGTAGGTCAGAAAATCCTCGCGCAGCACGTTCCCCTTGTTGACGGTGAACTTGATGCCGTCGGGCGGCGTACCGGCCTGCTGAAGCAGCGTTTTCGCCTTGTCCATGTCGTACGGATACGGCTTGAGCGATTTGTCATAGGCGTAGCTGCCCGGAGCGATCGGGCCGGTGGCCGGTTTGCCCAGACCGTAGAGCGAGTCCTGCGCGAACTGCGTCATGTCGAGCGCATAGCAGACCGCCTGTCGCACTTCCTTCTTCGCCAGGAACGGATACTTCTTGATATTGAACTGCCAGCCGTCGGGCGCACCGAATGGCGGGACCAGCACATTCAAATCTTTGTTCGCCTTGAGCTGATCGTAGCCGGACGGGCTCGGATAGATCGAGCCGTCGATATCGCCCGAGAGGAGCGAGTTGACCAGCGACTGCGAGTCGGCGATGACGCGATGCGTGAACTTGTCGAGATAGGGCTTGCCGCTCTCGAAGTAGTTCTTGTTGCGCTGGCCGACAAAGTCGCCACCGACATTCCAGGAGACGAACTCGAAGGGCCCGGCTCCGACCGGTTTCTGGAAGAACGATTCCTTCGACGCCTGTGACAGATCCTTTCCGTCGAGCATCGCCTGCGGCGCCGGGCTGACGTAGCTCATGTTGATCAGAAACGACGCGTCCGGCGCTTCGAGCTCAATCGCGATCGTCTTCGGATCGGTCGTCGTGATCCCTGGCAGGCTGTCGGTCGTGCCGCCGTTGAAATCTTTGGCTCCTTTGATCGTCAGAAAGCGGGTGGCGCGTGGGCTGGCGGTCTGTTTGTTCAAAATTCCCTTGATGGTGAAGGCGATGTCGTCGGACGTCACGTCGGAGCCGTCGGAGAATTTCACGCCATCCTGGAGCGTAAAGGTAAACGTGAGATTGCTGATCTCCCACGACTTGGCGATACTCGGCTTCGGCGCGAAGGTCGCCGGATCAAGGCGCACGAACTGGTCGAAGAGCATCTTGACGCGCCAGTTGCTTTCCGATTCGTTGGCAACGAACGGGTTGATCGTCTGCGCCTCGCCGAGCGTGCCGATAATGATCTCGCCGCCCTGCTTCGCTTCTCCGCCGCCGGTTGCGGCCGTGCTCGCCGCGGCCGAAGCGACCGGACTGCCGGAGGTCGAGCCGCCGGTTGATGGGCTGGCCGAGGTGGACGTCGAGCCGGTCGAGCCGCTCGCCGTGGTGCTTGCACTGCCGCCGCTCGTTGG
>JAICWZ010000477.1 GCA_025966355.1 Thermomicrobiaceae bacterium | reverse complement strand
GATATCGGCGATCTCCAACACGCCCGCCTTGATCGTCTGGATGCTATCGCCCAGACCCGGCACCTGCACCACGATCGTCGTGTCGGCCGCGTCGGCGACATCAACTTCGGCCTGGCCGACACCCACCGTCTCGATGAGAACGATGTCGAAGCCAAATGCGTCGAAGAGGTGCACCGCGCCACCAACCGCGAGCGACAGCCCGCCGAGCTGACCGCGTGTTGCCATACTGCGGATGAAAACGCCCTGGTCGGCGTAGTTGTCCATCATGCGGATGCGGTCGCCGAGCGTGGCGCCGCCCGACAGCGCGCTGGTCGGATCTATGGCAACGACTGCCACCGTCTTCTCGTTGTCGCGATAGTGGCGAATCAGCGCATTGACGAGCGTACTCTTGCCGGCACCCGGCGGACCGGTGACGCCGACGACATGGGCGTTACCGGTCCTTTGAAAGATCTCACGCAGCGACCGGCGTCCGAGCTCGGTGCGATCCTCGACATGCGAAAGCAGGCGCGCGAGCGCGCGACGATCTCCGGCCAGGAAGCGAGTGACAAGATCCCCGGTCAACGGTCGTCCTCGCGTGACGGAACGTGATCGCGAATGAAATCAACCGCCTCGGTCAACGGTGTACCCGGCCCAAAGACGGCCGCGACGCCGCTCTGTCGCAGCAGCTGTGCGTCTTCGGCGGGAATCGTCCCACCGGCAACCAGCAGGACGTCATCGAGTCCGGCAGCGCGCAATTCTTCGATGATCCTGGGCACGAGGACGTTGTGGGCGCCGGACAGGATGCTAATGCCGACGACGTCGACGTCTTCGTCCGCGGCCGCACGCGCGATCATCTCCGGGGTTTGGAAGAGGCCGGTATAGATCACTTCCATACCCGCATCGCGTAACGCACGTACCAGCACCTTGGCGCCTCTATCGTGTCCGTCGAGCCCCGGTTTGGCGATAAGCACCCGAATCGCTCGTGTCGTTGCAGTCATGCTCGGAGCGGCTCCTCTCTCAGACAATCTGTAGCGGTCGGTGCGCGCCATAGACGACACGGAGCCGCTCAGTGATCTCGCCAAGCGTGGCATACGCCTGCACGGCATCGATGAGCGCCGGCATCAGGTTCTCGTCATTGCGCGCTGCCGTTTCGAGCGCATCCAGCGTTTCGATCCAGCGCGCGTTATCGCGCTCGTGGCGGAGTTGAGCGAGCCGTTCGCGCTGGCGGCCCTCGCCGCTTGGATCCATCTGCAGGATCGGAATATCGGGCGGTTCGGTTGATCGGAGCGCGTTGACGCCAACAACGATCTTGGAACGCGCCGAAAGTGCCTGTTCGTAGCGGTAGGACGAATCCGAGATGCGCTTCTGAAAATAACCGGTTTCGATCGCCGGAATGACGCCGCCGAGTTCGTCGATCTCGTTCAAGATTGCGAAGACACGCGCTTCCATCTCGGAGGTCATCGTTTCGACCAGATAGCTGCCGGCCAATGGATCGACGCTGTTCGTCACGCCGCTTTCGAAGGCGATGACCTGCTGGGTTCGTAGCGCGATCCGCACCGCCCAATCCGACGGCAATGCGAGTGCCTCATCGAGCGAATTCGTATGCAACGACTGTGTTCCGCCGAGTACCGCGGCCAATGCCTGAATCGTCGTGCGCACGACGTTGTTTTCCGGTTCCTGCGCGGTGAGAGAACAACCGGCCGTCTGGGTATGGAAGCGCATCCACCAGGAGCGTTCGTTTTGAGCACCGTAGCGCTCACGCATGAGCTTGGCCCAGATACGGCGGGCGGCCCGGAACTTGGCGATCTCCTCGAAAAAATCGTTGTGGCAATTGAAGAAGAACGAGAGCCGCGGCGCGAACGTATCGATATCCAAGCCACGGGCCAGCGCCGCGTCGACATAGGCCAGACCGTCCGCGATGGTGAAGGCGAGTTCTTCGGTCGCGGTCGAGCCTGCTTCGCGGATGTGGTAACCGCTGATGCTGATGCTGTTCCAGCGTGGCATCTCGTTCGTCGCGAACTCAATCGTGTCGACTACGAGCTTCATCGACGGCTCGGGCGGGAAGATGTACTCGTTTTGTGCCGTGTATTCCTTCAAAATGTCGTTTTGCAGCGTGCCGCCGAGTTCGGCACGCGGCACGCCGCGCTTCTCAGCCGTCGCGATGTACATCGCCCAGATGATCGCCGCCGGGCCGTTGATCGTCATCGATGTCGTAATATCGCCGAGCGGAATCTGGTCGAGCAGTTCTTCCATGTCGAGCAGCGACGAGACAGCGACGCCGCATTTACCAAACTCGCCTTCGGCCAGTGGGTCGTCCGTATCGCGGCCGTACAGCGGTGGTAAATCAAAGGCGATCGAGAGGCCCGTTTCGCCATGTTCGAGCAGGTAGCGCAAGCGCGCGTTCG
>JAICWZ010000249.1 GCA_025966355.1 Thermomicrobiaceae bacterium | reverse complement strand
GGTCGACCAGTTCTGGATGGTGGTGTAGCGCACCCGCGCGTTCTTCTTCACCACGATCTCGACGACCGCCGAGTGTAGCGAGTCCGAGGAGTAGATCGGCGCGGTGCAGCCCTCGACGTAGTGGCAGTAGCCACCCTTTTCGACGATGATCAGCGTCCGCTCGAACTGGCCCATGTTCTCGGCGTTGATGCGGAAATAGGCCTGCAGCGGCACATCGACCTTGACGCCTTCCGGCACGTAGACGAACGATCCGCCCGACCAAACGGCCGAATTGAGGGCGGCGAACTTGTTGTCGTTCGGCGGAATGATCGTGCCGAAATACTGCTTGACGAGGTCGGGATAGAGCGCGAGCGCGTCGTCCATGCTCGTGAAAATAACGCCCATCTTCTCCAGATCGGCCCGCAGCGAGTGATAAACGACCTCGGACTCATACTGGGCGCCGACACCCGCCAGGTACTTGCGCTCTGCCTGCGGGATGCCGAGCTTGTCGAAGGTGTTCTTGATGTACTCGGGTACATCTTCCCAACTCTTCTCGTTGGCCTGCGCCGCCTTGACGTAGTAGTAGATCTCGTCAAAGTCCATATCAGCCAGGCTGGCGCCCCAGGTCGGCATTGGTCGCTTCACGAAATAGTCGAGCGACTTGAGACGGAAGTCACGCATCCACTCCGGCTCGCCCTTCATCTCCGAGATCTCTTGCACGATCTCTTTGTTCAGGCCCTTCTTCGATTTGAAGACGTAGTCCTCGGCATCGCTGAAGCCGTACTTGTACTGTTCGAGTTCGTATTCGGGCTTGGTTACCATCGCGTTGCTCCTTTTCGCAGAGGGCTGACCGCCGTTAGGCGGTTACCGTCTCCTCAGCGTCATCCTTGAGCCAGTCGTAGCCCTTTTCCTCGAGTTCCAGGGCGAGTTCCGGGCCGCCCGACTCGATCACGCGACCTTCCATCATGACATGCACAAAGTGCGGCTTGATGTAGTTCAGCAGTCGCTGGTAGTGGGTGATAACGAGCATCGCCATATTCTCGGTGAAGATGGAATTGACGCCATCCGAGACGATGCGCAGCGCATCGATGTCGAGTCCGGAGTCGGTCTCGTCCATGATCGCCAATTCCGGCTCGAGCAGCGCCATCTGCAGGATCTCGGCGCGCTTCTTTTCGCCACCGGAGAAGCCCTCGTTCAGATAGCGGGTGGCGAACACTTCCGGCATCTTCAGCATCGCCATCTTCTCGCGCATGAGACGGCGGAATTCGCGCGGTGCCAGGGCCGGTTTGCCCTCTTCGTCGGTGCCGCGCACCGAGTTGACCGCCAGGCGCAGGAAGTTCGCCATGCTGACGCCCGGAATGACCGTCGGATACTGGAAGGCGAGGAACATGCCGAGTTGCGCCCGCTCATCGGCGCCCATTTCCAGCACGCTCTGACCCTTGAAGAGCACGCGCCCTTCGAGCACTTCGTAATTCGGATGGCCGGCGACCACATAGGCGAGGGTGCTCTTGCCGGAGCCGTTCGGCCCCATGAGTGCATGGATTTCGCCGCGATTGATCGTCAGATCAACGCCACGCAAAATCTCGTTTCCCTCGATACCGGCATGCAGATTCTCGATCTGAAACAACGGTGTTTTGTCGCTCATACGCGAACCCGTGACCTCCATTCCCAGACAGCCTGAATCGCTTGACTCAGACTTATTCTACCAATACGTTTACAAATTCGCGACCAGCAGCGCCCCAGACGATCGCTCGGATCGCGTCCCGAGAGTTCCGGCCATCAGTTCATCTGCTGGCACTTTGGACAAATGCCGGAGAAGACCGTTTGGTGCTCGTGTATGTCGTAGCCCGTCTGATCGGCGGCCACCTGTCGCGCCAGGATCGCGATCGGAACATCGACATCGGTCAGTTCGCCACAGATGAGACAGTGCACGTGATCGTGGCGATCGGTCCGCTTATCGAAACGGCTCGCCTGATCGCCGAAAGGGAACTCCTGAATAATCCCGTGTTCGGCCAGGAGGTGAAGCGTGCGATAGACGGTGCCGTAAGCGATCGTTGGATACTTGCGCCGTACCCGTTCGAAGAGCTCGCCGGCCGTCAGGTGCTTGTCCGCTTCCTGAACTTCGGTGAGGATCGCCGCGCGTTGTGTCGTCATCCGGATCGAATTGTCGGAGGACACTTGAGAGTCACTCCTAGCTGAGAATGATTCTTGACTTCAACCGTGCTATACCTTACTACTAAGGTCGGGTTTCGTCAACGGGGCCACAGCGACGGACACGATTCAAGCGTCAGTCCGGAATAGCGACACCCCATTTGACGCTTTCGACATCGCGAGCCGCGTTTGAGCACCACCACGCGGATGACGCGACCACGACCGGCACGGGTTTGAAGGGAGAACGCGATTGACTGCGAATAATCGGGGCTATGTTCATCCGGAGGTGCTGGTGACGACCGAATGGGTCACTGACCATCTCACGGATGCGGGTATCAGGATCGTCGAGTCGGATGAGGACGTGCTGCTCTACGACATCGGCCACGTACCGAATGCCGTTAAGATCGACTGGCACGGCGATCTGCAAGATCCACTCTCGCGCGATTTCATCGACCAGGACGGCTTCGCCGCGCTCATGAGCCGCTTCGGCATCGCCAACAACACGACAGTCGTTTTCTACGGCGACAAGAACAACTGGTGGGCGGCGTATGCCTACTGGTTCTTCGCGTACATGGGGCATGAGCATCTCAAGATCATGGACGGCGGCCGCAAGAAGTGGGAGGCCGAAAAGCGCCCATTGACCCGCGACGTGCCGACGTTCGAGCGGACGACATACACGCCGAACGCCATGCGGCCCGAACTGCGCGCGTTCCGCGACGACGTGCTGGAGCACATCGGCTATCAGAAGCGCACCAAGGTTGGTGCAGGCAAGCCGATCGTCGATGTGCGTTCGCCAGGAGAATACAGCGGCGAACTACTGCATATGCCGGACTATCCACAGGAAGGCGCGCTACGTGGCGGGCACATTCCCAGCGCCAAGAACATCCCCTGGGGTCGCGCCGCCAACGACGACGGCACCTTCAAATCGGGCGATGAATTGCGCGAGATCTACGGCAGCCAGGGTGTGACCGGCGACGCCGATATCGTCACCTACTGCCGTATCGGCGAGCGCTCGGCCCACACCTGGTTCGTCCTGCACGAGTTGCTCGGCTACGACAACGTGCGCAATTACGACGGCTCATGGACCGAATGGGGCAACGTCGTCGGCCTGCCGATCGAGCGTTAGACTTCAGAACGAAACACGAATCAGACGAGCGGCGCGCAATCACGCGCCGCTCCGAGTCAGGAGGAAGCATGGATCGACAGGAGCAGATCGAGATCCTGCTCGACCACTACGAACACCCGCATCACCGGCACGCGCTCGACGATGCCGACGTCACGATGCCCGGCGGCAATCCCGGCTGTGGAGACGTCATCACCATCTACCTCGACGTGGCCGACGATGATCAATCGATTCAGGCGGTGTCGTTCGAAGGCGAGGGTTGCACGATCAGCCAGGCGGCTGCCTCGATCCTGATGGAGCTGATCGAAGACGACAAGTGGACGCTCGACGATGTTGTGAATTCCGACTACAACACGATGATCGATCTGCTCGGCAAGGAAGCGGTGCAGATGCGTCCGCGCTGCGCGACGCTCGCGCTCGGCACGCTCAAGGCCGCCGTCAAAAAATACCGGCGCGACAAAATGCGCGAATCGGCCGGCCTTGTTGATGACATCGACGAGCAGAACGAAAAGTACGGCATCGTCACCGGCGACGCGGCGCTGGAATCGCCGGACGACTAACCTACATCACCTTATGATGCGCCGGGTTTCCGCCGTTCGCGGAGTTGGACGGTATAGGCGCGGAGGACTTCGGCGAGTTGTGGACCGAAGCCGCTGATCGTCAGCATCGTGTCTTTTGCCTTGCCAACGTTGCCCTGTGCCAGGATTTCGGCATTGACACGCGGCAAAATCCCCTCGCGTCCGCCCATGACGTAGATCTGGTTCGGTCGGCCGGTTTTCCCGCTGCGATAACCATGTTCGG
>JAICWZ010000513.1 GCA_025966355.1 Thermomicrobiaceae bacterium | reverse complement strand
GTAGTCGTACATCATCTTCTGCACCTGGTACGCCTTGCCGTGCGTCCAGTGCGAGAAGCGCCCCGGCATGCCGTACGAGCCGATCTCGTACATGACGGTTGCGGGCACGATCTCGAAGTGTGTCGGGAACGGTTTGAGTCCAAGCGACTGGGCGACATCCCAGATATGCTCGATCCCGGCTTCCAATTCGCGGGCGTACTCGCCTATGTCGCGTTCAAGCATGGCTGCCCACCTCCGTTCCGAAGAAGTTGCGCAGCGCCGGGTAGACATCCGCCTTATCGGCGATAGTGACGGAGACGAACTTCGGATTGGTGATCCGCTCGAAGGTGTGCATCAGCGTGCTCTGGTACGAGTAGCGCCCCTGGCGGATCTCGCCGTAGCCGAACTGATTGCAACGCTCGACCAGTTCACTGGTTAGTTGCAGGCAGAGCTCATTGTCGGACGGCCAGTTGTCGCCGTCGGAGAAGTGGAAGGGATAGATGTTCCAACGGTCGGGCGAATAGCGCTCCTCCAGCAGGCTGAGCGCCAGTTGATAGGCGGAGCTGGCCTTCGTGCCGCCGCTCTCACCCCGGGTAAAGAACTCCTCCTCGGTCACCTCTTTGGCTTCGGTGTGGTGCGCTACGAAGACGATCTCGACGTTGTCGTACTTCGTGCGCAGGAAGTGCACCATCCAGAAGTAGAAGGCGCGGCTGACGTATTTCTCGAACGTTCCCATCGAACCGGAAACGTCCATCATGGCGATGACGACCGCGTTCGACTCACGCTGGATATCCTGTTCCCACGTCTTGAAGCGCAGGTCGTCGTTCGTCAGGCTGCCGAAGTGCGGGTCGCCCTGCAGCGCGTTTCGCTTGATGTTCTCGCGAATCGTCCGGCGCTTGTCGAGATTGGAGAACGGCCCGCTCTTGCGGATGTCGGTGAAGCGCACTGCTGGAGATTCCAGCTCCTGCATGCGCTTCTCTTCCAAATTCGGCAGGCTGAGATCTTCGAAGATCATGCCGGCCAGCTCGTCCATCGTCAGTTCGGCTTCGTAGTAGTCGACACCCGGCTGATCGCCGGCGCCCTGGCCTCTGCCGGGGCCGCCGGGCTGTCCGCCGCGCTCAAGGACATCGCCGACCTGCGAATCACCGTCACCCTGGCCGACCTGCTTCTGCTCGCTCGTATCGAAGCGAAAACGGTATTCGTCGAGCGTGCGGATCGGCACTTTGAAGATCTTCTTGCCGTCGGTCGTGATGAGCGATTGCTCGCTCACGATATCCGCCAGATTCTGGCGAATCGCTTCCTTCACCTTCCGTTTGTGGCGCGCCTGGTCGATCGCCCCCTTGCGATGTAACGACCAGTCGTGGCTTTCGAGAGAGACAGTGAACATGAGCCTTTTACCTCGTCGTTTCTGTGGGCGTGCCCCTAACGGTTGAGGAGTGATCCGACGTATTTCAGCAGCTCGTTGGCGCACACCGGGCAGTAGCCGTGCTCGCTGACGAGTCGATCGATCACGTCGTTGATGCGGCGCAATTGATCGGCATCAGGCGTCTTGGTCGAGGTCGTGATCTTCACCACATCGCGCAGGTCGACGAAGAGTTTCTTCTCGATCGCTTCTTGCAGCCGCTCGTGCGAGGTGTAATCGAATGCCTGGCCACGACGCGCCAGTGATGAAATGCGAATAAGGATTTCCTCGCGGAACTGTCGTTTGCTGTTCTCCGAGACGCCGATCTGCTCCTCGATCGAGCGCATCAGATGCTCGTCGGGATCGATCTCTTCCTCGGTGATCGGATCGGCGACCTTCGTCTTGTTACAGAACGCTTCGACGTTGTCGAGATAGTTATTGAGCAGCGTGCGTGCTGACTCTTCGAATGAATAGACGAATGCCTTTTGCACTTCGCGCTTCGCCATCTCGTCGTATTCGCGCCGCGCCTCGGCGACCAGGTTGAGCAGATGCTCGTGTTGGTCACGATCGATGCTGGTGTGCTGCTCCAGACCGTCGCGCAGCGAGCGGAGGGCGTCGATGGCATTGACGCAGGTGACTCCGTCGCGCACCAGCGCGTTCGAGAGCCGGTTGATGACATAGCGAGGTGAGATGCCGTCCATCCCCTCGCGCACCGCTTCGTCCTGCAACTCGCGCACATCTTTCGG
>JAICWZ010000362.1 GCA_025966355.1 Thermomicrobiaceae bacterium | reverse complement strand
TTGGTGAACTGATCGATCGCGTCGTTTATCGTCGGCACCGGCACCGTGATCTGAATGTTGCCACCGGCATGCTCGATAATTTCCGGGGTGTACTTCGCCAGCACGGGCGATATCAGACCGACCACGAAGAAGATGATCGCCACGATCGGCAGGCGTAACGTGCGCCACTGTTCGCGCAATTCCTTGGTAAGCAGCACGTTCAACCCGGTCATACGGCCGCCTCGCCCCCGACGAGCCGCAGGAAAATATCCTCGAGATTTGGTCGTACGTGCTCATAGCGCACGACAGAGACACCGCTCTCGGCGAGTAGGCGCAACAACTCCGGCCCGGCGTTCGCGCTGTCGTGGATACCGACACGCAGCTCGTCCCGGTCGAGCGCAACGCTGCTTGCCCACGGCTGCGCGCGGATACGTTCGAGCAGCGCGTCGAGTCCAGCCGGTTCAGCGTGCTCGACCTGTACGACGACGATCGGCAGGGCATAGCGCGCCTGCAATTCTTCGACGGACGCTTCGACGATCAGTCGCCCACGATTGATGATCGCCACGCGATCACAAACGCGCTCGATATCCGCGAGGATATGAGATGACATAAACACGGTCGTCGTGCTGCGCAAGCCCTCGATGATCGTGAGGAGATCGTACCGGCCGGCCGGATCGAGCGAGCTGACCGGTTCATCGAGAAAGAGCACATCCGGCTGGTTGATGAGTGCCTGGGCCAGTCCGAGTCGCTGGCGCATGCCGCCGGAGTAGCCGCCGACCTTGCGCTCGGCCGCGTTGGCGATGCCGGTGAGCGCAAGGACTTCGGCGACGCGCGTGCGAAGGGCGGAGCCGTGCATGCCGAAGAGTTGACCGGCAAACTCGAGCAGTTCGCGGCCACGCATCCAGTCGTAGAAGTGCGGCTGCTGATCGAGATAGCTGATGCGCCGGCGTAGCGCGATGCTGTCGCGGCCGACATCGTAACCGGCAACCCGTGCGCTGCCGCCGCTGGCGCGCGCCAGGCCGGTCAGGAGCCGAATCGCGGTCGTTTTCCCGGCGCCATTTGGCCCGAGGAAGCCGAAGACCGACCCCTTCGGCACCGCGAGGTCGAGATGGTCGAGCGCGGTGAACGACCCATAGCGCTTGACCAGCCCCTGACAGACGATGGCGTCGTCCACTACGACTCCTCGCGGCCGACCGTGAGATAGAGCAGCGGTCCGAGCAGATTGAAGAAGAGGATGACGATGACCCAGATGATCTTGTTGCCGCCCCGGACCTTGCGCTCCGGCCGGGTGAGGTCGTAGAGCGAGAAGATGATGAGGCCGAGTTCAATCAATGCGATCGGGAGCAGGAGTAGGAGCAACGTTCTATCGAGCATCATCTCTCCGCCTGTTGGAACCGCCAGGAACCGGCGTTTACCGATCCCGTCGCTATTCTGCCACTCCCGTATCGACATAGTCGCGCTCGCCGGTTTCCGGGTTGTAGCGTACGACGATGAGATGACCGGAGACCGGATCGATAAAGCGCTCGTTCGTCTCCTGCCACTGACCGCTGGCCCGATTGACCTTCGGACGGTAGCCGCGCCGTTCGAACAGAACGCCCAGCGCCAGGATCGCGCCGGTGAAGCAGAGATAGATGCCAACCGGGAGCGCGAGCCCGACCAGACTGAGAAGCACGCCGACCAGGAAGATCGTGCAGCCCAGACTCAGAAGCAGCCGGCGGAACACTTACTCGCGCTCCGGCTCAACAATGACCGCCGTGCCGTAGGCGACGATTTCGCTCATCGTCTTGCCCATCTCCGATGAATCGAAGCGCATCATGTTGACGGCGTTGGCGCCCATCTTGTGCGCGTTCTGGACCATGCGATCGAGCGCATGTAGCCGCGCCTCTTCAAGCATCGATGTGTACTCCTTGATCTCGCCACCGACGATCGTGCGCAGGCTGGCCATGATATTGCCGCCCAGACCGCGACTGCGCACGACGACGCCGAAGACCGGACCCTTCACCTCGATCACCCGATAGCCGGTGATCTTCTCCGTTGTTGCCACAATCATTCGTCTGCCCCTTCTCGTGAGGTATCAGTTCGTCCATGCTATCGTACCCGCTCGCTCATGCGGCCCGACATCACCCAAAGGACCTGTCATCCCGCGTCCAAGCGTCTTTGCGCCGGAGGATGAGCACGTACAATCAATTGTGGTCTGACATGCATGGGAAGGAATGGCGGCCGATGGGGCAGTTGCCGATCATCGATGGACATAACGACACATTGCTTCGGCTCTATCTTGATCGACAGAAAGGAGGCCGCGGGTTTCTGGAACGCAGCGATGCCCGTGAAATCGACCTGCCGCGAGCGCAAGAGGGCGGCCTGGCCGGCGGCTTCTTCGCCATCTTCGTGCCGGAGGAGGGTGGGTTGCGCCCGCCGAGTGAGGACGATGTCACCCTGACCGACGACGGCTACACCATGCCGCTGGCCGAGCCGATCGATTTCGATTACGCCCAGGCGGCCACCATCGCCATGATGGCCCGGCTTTATCGCATTGAGTCTGCATCGCTGGGTGCGGTGACCGTCGTGAAGTCAACCGACGAGCTGGAGCAGGCGCTGCGTGCCGATATCTTCGCCATGATCCTGCACATCGAGGGGGCCGAGGCGATCGACCCGGAGCTTGACACGCTGGAGGTCTTCTACCGGGCTGGGTTGCGCTCGCTCGGGCTCGTCTGGAGCCGTCCCAACGCCTTCGGCGAGGGTGTACCGTATCGCTATCCGCGCACGCCGGATACCGGCCCTGGCCTGACCGCTGCCGGGCGAGATCTTGTCCGAGCGTGCAACCGGCTCGGCGTCCTGCTTGATCTGTCGCATCTGAACGAGCGTGGTTTCTGGGATGTCGCGAAGCTGAGTGATGCACCGCTGGTGGCGACCCATAGCAACGCCCATGCGCTCTGCACGAGCACGCGTAATCTGACCGACCGCCAACTCGATGCCATTCGCGATTCGGACGGCATGGTCGGCGTCGCCTTTGACGTCACGATGTTGCGGCCCGACGGCTGGCTCGAACTGAACACCCCGCTCGGCGTCATCGTCGATCACATCGACTATCTCGTC
>JAICWZ010000124.1 GCA_025966355.1 Thermomicrobiaceae bacterium | reverse complement strand
TCGAGGGCACGCGCTTCACCTTGGGTGAACCGGACGGCACCAAGAGTGAACGCTGCCAGGCGCTCTCAGCTGAGCTGATCAAGGGCGGCCTGAAGGCGCCCGTCAGCACCCATATTCGGCGCGAGATCTGGCTCAAGCTCCTCGGCAACGTCTCCTTCAACCCGCTCAGCGCGCTGACACGAGCCTCGCTCCATGAGATCACCGGCATGCCCGAAACGCGCGAGGTCGCCCGCCAGATGATGATCGAGGCCGACAGCGTCGCGCGGGCACTGGGGATCGAAGTGCAACTGAGCGTCGAAAAGCGCCTCGCCGGAGCTGAACGGGTCGGCGTGCACAAAACCTCGATGCTCCAGGATCTGGAGACTGGCCGTCCCATGGAACTCGAAGCCCTCGTCGGCTCCGTCGTCGAACTGGGCGACCAGCTCGGTCTCGACCTGCCGCACCTGAAAACGGTCTATGCCTGCACCAAGCTTCTCGCGCACACGCAACAACCGCCTCAGGCGACCAGCGAAGGCTAGATTCCCCAGCGCGGGCAATGCAATTCAGCTACACCAGAGAACCCGCTCGTTACTGAGCGGGTTCTCTCGTTGTCGGGGCGTTGTTCTCGTTCTCGGTGGGACGATGAACGGGCTCACGCCAACCTTGGGCACGAAACTTGTACCAGCACCGCCAGCCGGCCGGGCATTCCGGCCGGTGTGCGATGAAAGGAGCGTCCGTGGGCCTGCGCGATCAATGGTACAAGAACGTCATTTTCTACTGTCTCGACGTCGAGACGTATGCCGATTCCAACGGTGACGGGATTGGTGATTTTCCGGGGTTGACCCTCCGGCTCGATTACCTTGCGGGGCTGGGCGTCAACTGTATCTGGCTGCTGCCGTTTTACCCAAGCCCGGGTCGCGACGACGGTTACGACATCACCGATTACTGTGCCGTCGATCCGCGCTACGGCTCGATGGCCGACTTCACTGAGTTCATGGTCGAGGCGCGCGAGCGCGGCATCCACGTTATTCTCGATCTTGTCCCCAATCACACGTCGAACGAGCACCCGTGGTTCCAGGCCGCACGCACGGACCCCGATTCACCTTACCGCGATTTTTACGTCTGGCGCGACGACGATCCGGGTGACACCAGCGACAAATCCGTCTTCCCCGGCTTCCAGGATGGCATTTGGTCATACGATGAGGTTGCTGGAGCCTGGTATCTCCATCACTTTTACGACTTCCAGCCCGATCTCAACTTCGCCAACCCGGCCGTGCGCGACGAGTTCCGAAAGATCATGGGGCTCTGGCTTCAGCAGGGCGTGGACGGTTTCCGGATCGACGCCGCGCCCTTTCTCAACACACTGGTCGACTTCGAACCGGGTCAGCAGTTCAGTCGCACCCACCAGTACCTCGAGGAGCTCCGGAGCTTCGCCGCAGTCCGCAGCGGCAACGCGATACTCCTAGGCGAAGTCGACGTCAGCTTGAGCGCCATCGCCGACTACTTCGGCGGCGGCAACGAGCTCCAGTCACTGTTCAATTTCCCGCTCAACCGCTATCTGTTCCTCGCATTGCAGCAGGGGAGCGCCGATCCGATTCACTTCGGTCTCAATGAGTTGCCAACGGTCCCGGAGACCGGAGAATGGGTCAACTTTCTGCGCCATCACGACGAGCTGAACCTCTCGCGGCTGACCAAAGCGCAGCGCGAGCAATTGTTCGACGCGTTCGCGCCTGACGAGAAGATGCGCGTCTACGGACGTGGCATCCGTCGCCGCCTGGCGCCGATGCTCGGCAACGATCAGGCATGGCTGCGCCTTGCCTACAGCGTTCTTTTCAGCCTGCCCGGCGCGCCGTTGATCTTCTACGGCGAGGAGATCGGTATGGGCGAAAACCTGGATCTCCCTGAGCGCCTGAGCGTGCGCACGCCGATGCCCTGGACCGCCTACGACAACGGCGGGTTTTCCTCGGCACCACCCGAGTGCTACGTCCGTCCCTTGGCGAGCGACCACGACTACGGGTTTCAAAAGGTGAGCGTCGGCAAGGCGCGAGGTGAGCCGAATTCGCTGCTGAATTGGATGGCGTCACTGATGCGGGTGCGCAAGGAGTGTGGCGAGATCGGAGCCGGCACCTGTTCAGCCATCGATACCGGCACCGACGCCGTGCTCGGGCTGCGCCATGACATACCGGACAGCACGATCGTCGTTTTCAATAATCTTTCGCGCGAGCGCCAGACCGTCACCGTGGACATGGACGACGTGGAGATCGCGACCGCGACCGATCTATTCACCGACCGCGCCTACAAACCGATCGAATCGAAGACGCGCCGTTTCCGTATCGACGGACTCGGCTACCGCTGGATGCGCCTACGCGGCATCTACTAGCTCGGAGCAACCGATCGCCAAGAAGCCCTCGTGAAGAGGGCCAGGGCATCGGCAGAGTCATTGGTATTTTCGGGGGAGCCGATGGTGAGACTCGAACTCACGACCTGCTGTTTACGAAACAGCTGCTCTACCAACTGAGCTACATCGGCGCAGCATCGACCCCTTGTACGCAAGCGTCGGAGGCTGACTGCCAGATTCTAGCATGATATCGGACCTCGGCCAACCCGATGTTGGTTCTGCCGAAATCCGAAATTTGGGCGGCACAATTCCGTTGCGCTGACGCTAACCCCAAACGGCCCGGGCAGTTGCGGCGACGGTTTCCAGTTTCTGGCGCTGGATATCCGGCGTGATCCGGTTGCCTTCCCAGGTTGAGGCGAAGCCGCACTGCGTGCTGAGCGCCAGGCGTTCGAGCGGGAAAATCTTCGCGGCTTCGTGGATTCGCTGCTCGAGTTCGGATGCTGTTTCCAGTTGTGGATTCTTGGTGCTGACCAGTCCGAGAACGATCTCGCGATCGTCCGGCACGAAGCGGAGCGGGTCAAAGCTGCCGGAGCGCGCGTCGTCGTATTCGAGGAGAAAGCGCTGAAAATGCGAATTGCGGAAGACGTGCTCGGCGATCGGGTCGTAGCCGCCGCTCGCATAGAACATGCTCTGGTTGTTACCCCGGCAGATGTGAATCGCAAACGTCACACCGCGCTCGGCAAAGCCGTCGATCACGGCGTTGTCGAGTTCGATGGTGCGGTCGATCATCTCATCGATGTCGTTGCCGCGCTCCTGATAGCCCTGTCGCATCTGCGGATCGAGCAACGCCCCGTACTGCGGAGCATCGATCTGGATGTACGTGCAGCCAAGCCGAATCAGCTCCTCGATCTCGCGCCGCGTCAGGTCGACGAGATCGGCCAGATAGGCATCACGCGTCGGGTAGGCGCCGGCTGAGCGCTCCGGATCGTAGTACGCGGCCGCCTGCTGTGTGCTCACCAGCGTCACCTTGGCCGGATGTTTCGTTTGCGCGCGGATGTAGGCGAACTCCTCGGCGCACATCGAGTGACGCCAGCGGAGTTTTTCCACGACGACCGGTCGCTGGAAGACAAGCTGATGCCCTTCGTCATCGTGGAACGGAATCGCCCAGCCGCCGAGCTTATCGTAGCCTTCCAGTGCCTCGACCAGATGGCCGAAAAATGCATAGCGTCGCTGCTCACCATCGGTCAGTACGTCGATCCCAGCGTTCTCCTGCAACTGGATCGCCTCATCGACGGCTCGATCCTCGATCTGTTTGAACTCGGCCGGACCGATAGCGCCCGATTCGTACTGCTTGCGCGCCTGATCCAGATACGCCGGACGCAGCAGGCTCCCGACGACATCGCTGCGAAACATCATGTGCCTCCTGACCGAACCAAAACGTTGTTAGACCTGTTCCAGGCCGACGTAATTTTCCGCGAGCGACGTCGCGGCTGCCGTTGAACCGCAGACGTAGCGCAACTGGGAAAGGTGAAGCCGGTGCTCGAATGGACCCTCACCGTCGAAACGATGCAGCATCGACGTCATCCACCAGGAAAAATGCTCGACGCGCCAGACTCGCCGCAAGCACGTGCCTGAATAGCGCTCCAGCAGTTCGGTGCGCCCCGATGAATACCAATCCGCGAGCGCTCCGGCCAGCACCCGTACGTCGGAGACCGCCAGATTGAGGCCCTTGGCGCCGGTCGCGGGCACGATGTGAGCGGCATCGCCCGCCAGAAAGAGCCGGCCGTACTGCATCGGTTCCGCGATCACGCTGCGCATCGGTGTAATGCTGCGATCGACCAGCGGCCCTTCGGCGAGGGACCAGCCATCCATCGCGAAACGCTGGTGAAGCTCCGACCAGATCCGGTCGTCGGACCAGTTGTCAAGCTGGTCATCCGGTGTGCATTGTACGTAGAGCCGGCTCAATTGGGGCGAACGCATGCTGTGCAGCGCGAAGCCGCGCTGGTGGTAGGCGTAGATCAACTCTTCGGTCGACGGCGCGACGGCCGCGAGCACGCCGAGCCAGGCGACCGGATAGTCCTTCTGAAAGATCTGTAGAACCTCTGCCGGAATGGCCGAGCGAGAGACGCCGTGCGAACCGTCGCAGCCGGCCACGAAGTCGGCCTCAAGCGTTTCGATCTGCTCTTCGTGCCGAAAACGAACCAACGGGCGTGTCGACGTGATGTCGTCAATACTGACCGCTTCCGCGCCGAAGAGAATCTGTCCGCCGACCTCGAGCCGTGCCGCGATCAGATCTTTGACGACTTCTTGTTGACCATAGACCGTGATCGCGCGGCCGCCGGTCAAGTCGCTCAGCGGAATCCGGTGACTCTGGCCCTCGAAGCGCAACTCGATGCCGCGATGCACCATCCCTTCGCGGCGCAGGCGTGTGTCGAGCCCGAGCTGATGAAGCAGATCGACCGTCCCCTGTTCCAGCACGCCCGCCCGAATGCGACGTTCGACGTAGTCGCGCTCGCGCGATTCGAGAACGACCGACTCAATGCCATTCGTAGCGAGCAGATGCGCAAGCACGAGGCCGGCCGGTCCCGCCCCGACGATCGCGACCTGCGTGCGCATCACCGCTCCTCCTTCGTCCGCTTGACGATCGCCCATTCTGCTTTCGCCGTCATCCTAGGCGTCGCGTTCGCGGACGTCAAACAACGTCGAGTTGCTCGTTGACAGGCGGGCGTCGGATTGCTAGCGTGGCCGTTAATACGGTCAATCCGACATTGGAGGAGATATGGCTCACGAACCGCTGCCCGAGCGCAAGATCGATGATTCTCAGGTCGAGTCCTACCGCGCGATCTACGAGGAGTTGATCGGTTTCGTCCCACCACGTATCATCGCCCGTACCGATTTTCTTGCCCGGATCGATCCGGGACTGCTTGATATGCAAGAAGCGGTGCGCAAACACGCGATGTACCCGGACTGCTTCGACGTCAAGACGGCACAGCTGATGCTCTTCGGCATGCTCCTGATGATGCTCTCAGATGCCACGCGGCTCCACGCCATCGCAGCACGCCGTGCCGGTGCGACCTGGGAAGAGATGAGCGGCGTGGTCAGCCTCGCCTTTTTGTTCCGAGGACTCCCCGCAGCTAACTTGGGCGCGCAGATCATTCAGGAGATCGCCGCCGGCGAGCAAAGCGAAGGGTAGACCCAATGGTTGACATCGACGCCGACGCACCAGAACCGATCCAGGATGTCGCCCATCTCGGACACGTCGAACTGCTCACGCCGAAACCGGACGAGAGTCTGGCGTTCTTCATCAACGTGCTGGGGATGTGCGAAACCGATCGCGCGGGGCAATCGGTCTTTCTGCGCGGAGCGGGTGACTACGAACGGCATACGCTCAAGCTGACGGAGAGCGCCGAAGCCGGAATCGGCCATATGGCCTGGCGCACGGTGAGCCCACAGGCGCTGAACCGACGGGCCGCCGCGCTTGAAGCGAGCGGCTGCGGCCTTGGCTGGATCGACGGCGATCTGGGTCATGGTCCAGCCTACCAATTCGTCGATCCTGACGGTCACCGCATGGAGCTGTACTACGAGGCGGAGCGATTTCATCCCGCCGAAAGCCAGCGCTCGCGACTGAAGAACCAGCCGCAGCGTTATTCGCACGTCGGTGCGGGTATACGCCGACTCGATCATGTCAACCTGCTCTGCAACGACGTCACGGCAAACCGCGTTTTCATGCAGGAAACGCTTGGTTTCAAGCTTCGGGAACACGTCGTCCTTGATGATGGCACTGAAGC
>JAICWZ010000397.1 GCA_025966355.1 Thermomicrobiaceae bacterium | reverse complement strand
CGCGTCGCCCAGCTCATCCAGCAGCAGTTCTTGCCGAAAGAGTTGCCCACGCTCCCCGGCTGGCAACTCTCGGCGCATTACCAGCCGGCGCGCGCGGTCGGCGGCGACTTCTATGACGTCTTCGAGCTGCCCGACGGCAGAGTTGGCATCGTCGCCGGTGACGTGACCGACAAAGGCGTGCCGGCCGCGCTGGTGATGGCCTCGACGCGAAGCCTGCTGCGTGCGGACGCGCCGCGTCTTGTGTCGCCCTCGAAAGTACTTGCGCGAATCAATGATTTGCTCTTGCCGTCGATACCAGCCCGCATGTTCGTCACCTGCATCTACGCGGTGCTCGATCCGGACACCGGTTTGATGCGCTACGCCAATGCCGGTCACAATCTGCCCTACCTGCGTACTGATGACGGTGTCGAAGAGCTACACGCCACCGGTATGCCGCTGGGGCTCATGCCCGATATGACCTACGAGGAGCACGAAACGACGCTCCTGCCGGGGCAGAGCCTGCTGCTGTACAGCGATGGGCTCATCGAAGCACACAACGCGCTCGGGGAGATGTTCGGCTTCCCACGACTCAAGGAGCTGATGCGGCGGCCGCTGTCGAGCCACGATCTGATCGACTTCCTGATGACCGATCTCGACCGCTTCACCGGCCCGACGGTGGAACAGGAGGACGATATCACCCTGGTCGCGCTGCACTGGTCCGCCCGGCAACCAATCAATCTCACCCAACCAATGGGCGAGCTGGGGGCCGAATCCGCCGACCAGGCGGGGCCACACATTCTGGCCGACTTCACCATTCGGAGTGAGCCGGGCAATGAACGCATCGTGATGAACAAGGTGGCCGAATCGATCGCATCGCTCGACCTCGCGCGGGATGTCGTGGATCGACTCAAGACCGCGGTCTCGGAGGCGACGATGAATGCCATCGAGCACGGGAACAAGAACCGGCCGGATCTGCCGGTCGAGGTGCGGGTCGTCATCCGCGAATCCACACTCTCGGTCGAAATTACCGATCAGGGCGAAGACGACGAGGTCCATGCCAAGGAAGCACCTGATCTTGATCTGAAGCTCGCCGGGCTTCAGAGTCCGCGTGGCTGGGGGCTCTTCCTCATCAAGAACATGGTGGATGAGATGCGTCAGAGTCGGGATGAAACCGGCCATACGCTCGAACTGATCGTCTATCTGAAAGGACTTTCGGATGCCAACCCAGCTGTTTGACGTGCGACTGCGCCAGACCCGGACGTTGGCCATCATGGATCTCTCGGGCCAGGTCAACCGCGAGTCGGAGACGGCCCTGAATCGCGCTTACGACGACGCCATCGACGGCGGAGCGGAGCGCGTACTGCTCAATTTTTCGCAGGTTGACTATATCAACAGCACCGGCATCGCCGTCATCGTCGGATTACTCGCCCACGCGCGGACCGATGGCCGCCCGCTCGCGGTCTGTGGCCTCACGAGTCACTATCGCACGATCTTCGAGATCACGCGGCTCGCCGACTTCATGCACGTCTTTCCGGATGAAGAGAGCGCGCTGGCGAACGCGGTCGAACCGGTCGGCTGATCTCTACCATCTGTTCGGAAGCGGATAAGGGGGACGGGCATGTCACAGTCTCAGAGCGCACTAACGATGGACGTTCGGCCGGTGAATGACAAGACGAGTGTCATCGACGTTCACGGCTCGATCACTGCCACGAGCGAAAGCGCGTTGATGGATGCCTACAACCAGGCAAACCGGAGTGGCACGCGGGCGATTGTCCTGAACTTCAGCGATCTGGAGTATCTCAACAGTAGTGGGATCGGCTTGCTCGTCACGCTGCTCGTCCGGGCCAATCGCCAGAAGCAGCGGTTGATCGCCTGGGGGCTGAGTGAACACTACCGGCACATCTTCGAACTCACACGGCTCGACGACGCGATCGGCATCGTCGGCAGCGAGGCGGACGCCCTCGCGCTGGCGGATTTGGCCTGATGCCGGCTCCTGATCGAGCCAATTGACGATGGGTGGAGACGATGAGTTCAACGAGGAATGATACACAGCACGACAACGCGGCACGAACTCCATCGGACGCGGGCAATTGGGCGAGCAGCACCGGACGCCTGAACGTCGCGAGCACCCCGACCGGTGCGCTCAACATTAATGTCAACGGCAGACTGCTGATGAGCCCGATCCAGGGCTTCGGCAAGATGTGGCAGAAGACCTATCGCGCCCGGTTGAGCGGTGCGCAAACGACGCCGGTCCGCGTTATTCAGGAGTGGAAAGCCAACTTCCCGCGCTTCTGGCCGGCCGGAAACCGCTTTTATGGACCGATCACCGGCATCGCACCCGGCGAGGTGGGTCTGATCAGTATGACGCTCCCCGGCAAGACGAAGCTGTCGACGGGCGTGCTCGTCCTCTACGCCGACGACGAATCGTTCACGTTGATGACGCCGCAAGGGCACATCTTCGCCGGCTGGATCACCTTCAGAGCCTTCGACGATGCCGGTGTAACCGTCGCCGAAGCGCAGGTGCTCATGCGCGCCAACGACCCGATCTATGAACTCGCCCTCTTCTTGGGTGGGAACGCCCAGGAAGACCGCTTCTGGCAACACACCCTCACGCAACTTGCGGCACACTTCGGGATAAAGGCGATCGTCGAGACGAGATCGGTCTGCATCGACAGCGGGCGACAATGGCGTAGGGCCGGGAACATTTGGCACAACGCGAGCATTCGTACCACGATCTACATGACCACCTTGCCGCCCCGGGCGGTGTTCCGCTCGATGCGGAACGTCGCCACGAAGCGGCGGTGAGCCCGCGCGGACCGCTCGCACCAACTGCGCTGGGTAACTTGTGACT
>JAICWZ010000602.1 GCA_025966355.1 Thermomicrobiaceae bacterium | reverse complement strand
GTCGCCGAACGCTCCGATGAGGTCGAGCGTGCCGTCTTCGACGGCGACAGTCATCAGGCGCTCGAAACGATCTTCGGGCTGCGCAAGAACCTGCTGGGCCTGCGACGTGTCCTGGCACCGGAGCGCGATCTCATGAGCACCATGGCGCGACGCGACGTCGAACTGCTCGGTGAAGAATCGTCCGTCTATTTCCAGGACGTTTACGACCATGTCCTACGCGTGACGGACGCGATCGACACCTATCGCGATCTGCTCAGCGGCGCGCTCGATGTCTATCTCTCGGTCACGTCGAACAACCTCAATCAGGTGATGCGCACCCTCACCTCCTGGAGCATCATCCTGATGACCGGCGCGCTCATCGCCGGAATCTACGGCATGAACTATCGGATGCTGCCGTACAACAGCTGGGGAGGCGGCTTCGTCTTCGCCATCCTGCTCATGGCCATTCTCAGCGTTGGTCTCTTCGCCTGGTTCAAGCGCATCAACTGGCTCTGATGGCTCTGATTCGCGCGATTGCGCGTCCCTCGGCGCTCTGCGAAGATCGGAGTCATCGTCCGCACTTCAGCATCCAGCAAAGGAGAATCGAGCATGGCACAGGCGCTCCGCTTCGGAATCTGCACCGACCAGAACCAACCGTGGGATGTCGTCGTCGAGCGCTGGAAGCTATTCGAACAGCTCGGCTTCGACAGCGCCTGGAACTGCGATCACTGGGTGCAGCCGAGCAACCCGGCGAACCCGTATTTCGAAGCGTGGACGATGCTGGCGGGTCTGGCAGCTCTCACCGAGCGCATCCGTATCGGCGTGCTCGTCAGTTGCAACACCTTTCGGCACCCCGCCTGGCTTGCCAAGGAGGCGGTCACGCTCGATCACATCTCAAACGGCCGGCTCGAATTCGGGCTTGGCGCCGGTTGGTACGTGCCGGAGCACGAGATGCTCGGCATCGACTTTCCAAAGCCGGCCGAACTCGTCGGGCGTTTTCGCGAGGCGGTGGAACTGATCGATCACCTGATGCGGAACGAATACACGACCTACAACGGCACCTACTACCAGCTCGATCAGGCAGCGTTCCGGCCCGGCCCAATTCAGAAACCGCGCCCGCCGCTCACGCTCGGAGCCAAGGGGCCGAAGATGCTGGAGATCGTCGCCAAATACGCTGACGGCTGGAACGCCTCAGGCACGCCCGAAGAGATGGGGAAACGGAACCAGATCCTCGACGAGGCCTGCGCCCGCATTGGCCGGAACCCGGACGAGATCGTGCGCGGCATGTACGGCTGGGCCGCCATCATGCCCGATGACCCGTGGCAGTCGGTCGCTGCCTTCGAAGACTGCATCGGCCGCTATCGCGAAGCGGGCATCAACGAATTCATCATCGACCAGCCCCGAGACGAGCAGTTCCGCGTGCTGGAGCAGGTAGCCACGGACGTGATTCCGAGGCTGCGGCAAGAGACGGCGTAGGGCTGACGGCCCGATGATCCGATAACATTACGTGCGCTCGAACGACGCCCGAGGTTGAAACCATCGAGCTACGTAGACGAAGTCCCCTCGGGGACTAAGAAAGGCCCTCCTCAATCCCGCAGGGATTTCGTC
>JAICWZ010000302.1 GCA_025966355.1 Thermomicrobiaceae bacterium | reverse complement strand
GGCGTGCCCTTATTGAGACCCTGGAGTGGAAAGGTGGCGTGATGAAGGCAGTTGGCATACGACGGCCCGGGCAACAATCTCAGCTGTCGTTGATGGATATCTCCATTCCGGCGATTGATGAGAACGAAGTCCTGGTCCGTGTCCATGCAGCCGGAGTCGGAAGTCATGACCGCTGGGCCTTGCCCACCAACCCATACTTTCCGTTCGCCATCGGGTTGGAGGGCGCTGGAGTCATTGTGAACATGGGCAGCGAGGTGAGTGATTTTGCGGTCGGTGATCGCGTGATGTTCTCGATCATGGGGCAACCGAAGGGCGGCACCTGGGCTGAGTTCGCCGCGGTTCCCGCTCAAGCACTGACCGCGATGCCGGATGATCTTACATTCACGAAAGCAGCGGCCCTTCCAATCGCCGGCAAAACCGCGCTTGAAGGTATCAAAGCACTCAATCTTGCCCGAGGCGGAACCGTCTTAATCGCCGGCGCGTCGGGAGCCATCGGGACGCTGGCCATCCAACTGGCAACGATACGGGGATACCGCATCGCAGCCTCGGCTTCAGCCAGAAACCATGAGTTTATGCGCGAGTTGGGAGCCGAACTGACCGTCGATTACCGAGATTCTGATTGGCCGCAACAAGTGTTACGCTGGATATCGGGAGGCATCGATGCAACCCTTGCGATCCAACCGGGAACGGGAACGGCAAGCATACCGGCGGTAAAGGACGGCGGTAAGGTGGTTACGATTTCAGGAGATCAGGTAATTGCTGAACGCGCGATTACGGTTGAACAAATCAGCCACCATCCGGAAACACAACTGGAACTCGCCCAATTGGCAGCTGATGTCGCGGCCGGTCGAGTTCAGGTGGTCGTGGGGAGTACCTATCCCTTGGCGGAGGGTGCTGTTGCGTTGGCAAAGACCGAGACGAGACATGCACGGGGGAAAGTTATCCTCACCATTCAGGAAGAGTGACGGGTCGCCGGCCGCTGGCGTACGTTCGTAAAGCACTTTAGTGATCAGTGGCGGGGCAACATGAGAATACGCTCGATCAGTGCGAAGGAGCGGGCGCCGAGTTCGCAACTGACCTCCGCCAGTGTCGGACCAGCCTCGCCATGCCCGGTCGCGCTATGTAGCTCGTTGTTGGAGATGTCCTTGACCGCCAGCATCGGTACTTCATGAATCGCGCACACCTGTGCGACGGCAGCGGCTTCCATCTCCTCGCAGAGCGATTGATGCCGGTCGTGCAACACGCCGATGCGACGCGGATCTTGCGTCCAGCAGTCGGCCGAGCCGATCACGCCGGTATGAATCGCTGGAGCGCGCTCGCTGGCGCCGCTTGCCGGCCAGGCAGCCGGTTCCCAATCACCAGTCGCATCTTGCGCCCGCGCCAGCAAGTTTCGGTCGGCACGCAGCCGGTCGGTCAGCGTGACCTCACCATTCAGCTTGTATCGGAATCCGGCATACCGTTCGCTGCCGTCGGGCAGGGTGATGAGCGATCCGTAGGCGACCACTTCTGAACCGATAACGACGTCGCCGGGGAAGATCGTTTCATGATGGGCACCGGCGCAGCCGAAGTTGAAGACGGCGCTGGGGCGGACAGTTGAAAGAAGCACGGCCGTCGCCGCCGCCGCATTTACCAGCCCAATGCCAGTCGCCAGCGCGACGACCGGACAACCGTCCAACAGTCCGCGCTCGGCACGCCACGGTCCGAGCGGCAGGCAGGTACGTTCGTCGAGCTTCCGAAGCGCATGGCTCAGTTCACTGTCCATGGCGCAGACCAATGCGATCGGAGCGCTGCTCTCGTTCATGCATCATCGCCTTTTCACGTTACGACATCGTCGTCGATGGTGCTCACTAATCGAACATTGAACCATACTGCGCCTTCGCGTCAAAGAGACGGGCATTGACCGGCGTCGCGCGAAGTGCCACACTGTGTCAGATCCGTCCAGCGGATCGACGCGTACTTCTTTCGATGTCGTGAAGCGGCAGCGGGTACCGGTCGGTTTAGATCGGCGCACGCGGGGGAACACCGGTGCAATTCCGGGGCTGTGCCGCAACTGTGACGCCGGGCGTTTTCGCTCGACGAAGCCAGATTACCCATCGTTGCCGCGTCCAACTGCTCCTCGAGCGAAGGAGAAAGGACGCCTCATGCGCCACACACTCCGCGAATAATCCTCCCGAACGAGCACATCACACGAACGCTCGTGTCGTGGCGTTCATACGTCACGCCTTCATAGGAGGATTCCGGTGAAACACCGAAGTATTCTGTTACTCGTTCTGGCGCTGATTGCGCCGTTCGTTCTGACCGCTCCAAGCTCCGCCGCCACCGATCCGGCGATCGCGCCGGCAGTGAAATGGTTGACCGCACAACAACAACCCGATGGCAACTTCTTCGGTTTCAACGGCAAAGCGGACCCCGGCACGACGGCCGATGTCGCGCTGGCGCTGGCTGCCGCAGGCACAGACCCGGCGACCGTTGCCCACGGCGGTCCATCGATGATTGATTACCTCACGTCATCGGCGAGCGACTACGGAACCACGGTCGCCGGCGCTGCCAAACTGACGCTGGCGATCGTGGCGTCCGGCGACGATCCGCGCGATTTCGGCGGACAGAACCTTGTGCGTACGATGCTTTCGAAGCTCGATCCCCAGACCAATCTCTTCGATGCACAACTCTTCGTGCACGCCGATGCGATCCTGGCGCTTTCGGCAGCCGGACAGACCGTTCCAGCCGGAGCAATCAGCGCACTTGAGCAGCATCAGGCCGACGACGGCGGTTGGGCATTCACCGGCGAAACCGCGGCGGGCAAAGCCGATAGCAACACCACCGCGATCGCGATCGAAGCGCTGGTCGCCTCAGGGTATGCCGATTCGCAAACGATTCCGAAGGCGCTGAAATATCTCTCCGGGCTACAGGACGACAGCGGTCTCTATGCCTACCAACCAGCGAGTGGCTCTGCACTGCTCGGTGACGCCAATTCGACCGCGTTCGTCATTCAGGCGCTGCTGGCGACCGGCCAGTCGCTCGATTCAGACGAAGTCGCGAAGCCCCTGAAAGCGCTCGAAAGCATGCAGAACGATTCCGGCGCCTTCTACTTCCAGCAGGGCGCAACCGACGACAATCTGCTGGCGACGATCCAAACGCTGCCGGCCCTCGCCGGGAAGCCGCTGCCGATCTGGCCGCTGCATGCCCCCGGCCGCACGCTCGATCAGGCGAAGGCGGCGGCGCAGGCTGGTGATGCCCAGCGCTGTGTCTTCTTTGATGCGACGAAGCACAACGCCTGCAACGGCTTCCTCGCCTACTTCAACCAGTTCGGCGGGGTCGACGCGTTCGGCTATCCGTTGACCGAGGAATTCACGTCGGTCGATCCAGCAACGGGCCGCCCTACGACGATGCAGTATTTCCAGCGCGCACGCTTCGAATGGCATCCCGGCTCGGCGCCCCAACGCTTTGACGTCCAGCTTGGCCTGCTCGGAGCGGAGCAACTGACGACGCCATGATCGAGCAAAGCGCCGGCGTAAATCCCCGCCTACGGCTGCTTCGGCTCGCCGCGGTTGTGCTGGCGCT
>JAICWZ010000604.1 GCA_025966355.1 Thermomicrobiaceae bacterium | reverse complement strand
CTCGCACGCCACGCGTGCAAGCGCGAAACGACGTTCCTTCGAGTCTAGAATTGGGGACGTCAGGGAGGTGCTAAGAACGCCGGGGCCGGCGTCAAAATAGTGTCAGGATCTTTAGTCTCTCCCCGTAGGGGCGTGATTGATCACGCCCGGCCGATGTGCGCATGCACGAGGCGGGTCATTCAACCGCGCCGAAGCGGTGTGCCCGGGCAACGGGGAGGACGGGCATCGCCTGAACGGCGCGCCGGGCGTCATCAATGACGCCCCTACGGGAAACCGTGTTACGCCAGCGGTTCTTCACGGAAGCGGTAGCCGACGCCCGGCTCGGTCAGGATGAAGCGCGGCCGGGTCGGCTCCGCTTCGAGCTTGTTGCGCAACTGGTTGATGTAGACACGCAGGTAGTGCGTCGATTCGGCCGAAGCCGGACCCCAGACACGTGAGAGGAGCATCTGATGCGTGAGCACTTTCCCCGCGTTCGTCGCGAGTTCGGTCAGCAGATCGAATTCGGTGGGGGTGAGATGCACCTCCCGCTCGGCGACCGTCACCAGGCGCCGGGGCAGATCGATGCGTAATTCGCCGAAGCGCATCACCGGCTCCTGCGACTCAACGCGCGCGCTATGACGCAGGGCAACGCGAATGCGCGCCAGCAACTCGCCCATGCCAAACGGCTTGGTGACATAGTCATCGGCGCCGCTATCGAGCGCCTGCACCTTATCCCGTTCGTCGCCGTGTACCGAGAGGATAATGATCGGCACGGTCGACCACTCGCGAACCTGCCGCACCACCTCGATGCCGTGTAGATCGGGCAAGCCGAGATCGAGAATGACGACATCCGGCAGATGCAGCGCGATCGCATCGAGCGCGGCTTCGCCCGTATCAGACTGCTCGACGTCGAAGCCGTGCGCGTGCAGCCCGGCACGGATCGCCCGTCGAATCTGCGGTTCGTCATCGACAACCAGCACGCGTAACGCCATCAGCGCGCGGCCTCGTCATGGTGGCTGCTCTCTCGGCGGGCGTGCGCACCCAGCGGCAGCGTCAAGCGTACCGTGATACCGCGCTCGGCGTTGCGCTCGGCCCAGATCCGGCCGCCGTGCGCCTCGATGAAGCCGCGCGCCACCGCCAGGCCAATGCCCGAGCCGATCGGCCGGTCGCGCGCCTCGACGCGATAGAAACGATCGAAGATATGTTCCTCTTCACCGGCCGGCAGGCCGACGCCCTCGTCGCACACCGCGATTTCGATCTCGCTGGCGCGTACACCCAGCGTCAGCGTGATCTGGCCCCCCTCAGGCGAATACTTGGCCGCGTTTTCGAGTACGTTGATCAGCACCTGGGCGATCTCGATGTAATCGACCTCGACCGGCGGCAGCATATCCGGCAGATCGAGCGTGAGTGGACGATCGCCCCGGCCGAGCGCACTCCGGTTGGCGGCATCGTGGATGATCTCGCGCAGGTCGTACCAGTCGAACGACGGTTGCAGCGCGCCTGCCTCGATGCGCGTCAGATCGAGCAGGTTGGCGACGAACTGGTTGAGCCGATCCGCTTCTTCGTCGATCGCTTCGAGCAGTTCGTCG
>JAICWZ010000554.1 GCA_025966355.1 Thermomicrobiaceae bacterium | reverse complement strand
GCGTTCGCTGCCCGGCGCCTTCCAAGGCGATGTCGATCGGCGCGGCCAGCTCTACGAATATCGCGCCGCGTTGGCCTACGGCCGCGCTTTCGCCGGCTGGAACGTCGCGGTGGCGCTGAATCTCGATTACCAGCAATTCCGCTCCGACGGCGTCACCGCCACGGGCGCCGAGACCACCGGGGACTACCGTCGCGACAGCACATCGGGCGCCGGTTTCCAGGTCGGCGTGTTCCGCCGCTGGAATGACATCGCCGTCGACGTGGGCTACACCTCGCGGCAGTGGATGAAACGCCTCGATGACTACCGTGATCTCTTCTCGTCCTCGCTCGACGAGCCGCAGATCGTCCGCGCCGGCATCGCCTGGCGCGTGCTGCCATGGCTGGAGCCGGTCCTCGACTACCATTTCATCGACTGGAAGGACATCGACGCCTACGGCAGCGATCTCGGCTGGAAGAACCAGCACGTGGTGGGCGTGGGGGTCAACGCCCATGTCCATCCGCAGGTCACGCTGCGCGCCGGCGTCTCGTACGGCAACTCGCCGATCGACGAAGGCCACGTCTTCCTGAATGGCGTGTCGCCGTTGATCGCCACCACCCACGCGGGCATCGGCGCCGACTGGCGACCGATCGACCGGTTCGACCTCGGGGTCGCGCTGATGCATACCTTCAAGCGCACGCTCACCGATGACGGCAGCGATGCCGGCGGCGCGGGGCAGGGAACCAAAGTGTCGTTCGTGTTGAGCTCGGTGTCGGTCGATCTGGGGTACGTCTTCTAGGCATTGATGCCTGCGGATGACTGGTCATCACTTGCCTAGATCCGGCTCCCTGCGGAAATCCGCTGGATGTCGAAGCGCGTATTTCACCACGAGGGCTTCAATGGGTTCCGGAGATTTGGCGTACTCGCCGTCGAACGCGACCAACGACTCCATCTGCTCCTTTTCGAAATGCTGCATCCGTTCATCGAAACTCCCGGTGAGCTCGGCGGGTCCGACGGCCCCGAACGCTTTCGTCAAGGTGAGCGACAGGATTTCGGCCAATCGAGGAGCGCCGATGCGAATGAGACTTTCCTTCAGGTCGTTTATCTGGCTACGCGACGAATAGGCCAGGTATTCCTCGAGACCACCTTCGCGCTCCTGATTGACCAGACCCATGACGTTGCTCACCGTCTTCTGGGATTCGGTCAACGACTCATATCCCTTGAGGCCTTCCAATCGGCTGATCACTTCCAGTGGGTTGTCCATCCCTTCGAGAATGTACTGGGCATCGGCCGCTCCCCGTCTGATCCATTCATCGGCGTGATCGAGAGAGCGCAGGGATAACTGACGTGCCTGGGGGTGGTCATTGCTTGCCAAGAGCGGCAGGAGCTCAGCGAAGGCATAGCACCATGGATAGTCGGCTCCATCGTGCGATAAATCCATGATCAGCCGATCCAATTCCGGTATCGGCACGGCGACCTTGCGTGTGCGCAGAGCCTTCAACGTGTCTCCGAGCCGTTGATTCGACCGCGTACAGAATTTCTCCCGGAGCAGTCTGGTACCGGCTTCCGGTTCGATGATGGCGATGAGCAATGGGGCAAGGTCGCAATTGGCGTCATTCCGCCTATCCACCAGCGGGACGAGGCTCGGGTACAATCCGGACCAGAATTCCCTCGGTCCACGTCCTTTGACGATGGCCTTGTGTAAACCGATCATCGCCATCGCCCGTGTATAATCATTGTCATCATGCAATGCCTTGATGAGCATGGGCAGACTCGCCTGCTGGGCTATGCATCCGAGCAGATGGATTGCTTCGTTCGCATGCCGTTTATAAGGATCCTCTGCGATCTCGAGCAGCATCGGAACCGCTTCGG
>JAICWZ010000078.1 GCA_025966355.1 Thermomicrobiaceae bacterium | reverse complement strand
TGTGGGCACTGCTCGCGTTCGGGGACTACCACAATCACCATTAGACGTGTTAATCGACGTGCCTAGCCGTGTCAAACCGAGCCTATCGGTTTTAGGCGATAATCATTTATAAGCGCTGCCCCCATCTTTCGCGACGCCGCCCTGCGCTCCCACATCCCTTCCTGGCACGATCGCTGCGCCTTTGCAATCCAACGCAGCCGAATCGTTCTGGACACAGGGAGGTCATCTTGGCAGCGATTACGTGGGGCTATCATCTGTCGACCGAGGAGCATCCGCCGGTGGATCTGGTGCGTTATGCGCGGATGGCGGAGGATGCCGGGTTCGATTTCGTGACGATGTCCGATCATTTTCACCCGTGGCTCGATGCGCAGGGGCAGAGCCCGTTCGCCTGGAGCGTGCTCGGCGCCGTGGCGCAGGCGACGACGACGCTGCGGCTCGGCACCGGCGTCACCTGCCCGATCATGCGCTACCGACCGGAGATCATCGCCCAGGCAGCGGCGACCGTCGCCTCGCTGGCGCCGGGGCGCTTCTTTCTCGGGATCGGCACCGGCGAGAATCTGAACGAGCATATTCTGGCGCGGCACTGGCCGCCGATCGCGACGCGGCAGGAGATGCTGACCGAGGCGGTCGATATCATCCGGGCGCTCTGGCGCGGTGAGTGGACGAGCCATCACGGCGAGTATTTCACCGTCGAAGACGCGCGCATCTACACGATGCCGGATACACCGCCACCGATCTACATGGCGGCGGTCGGGCCGCAGTCGGCCGGGATCGCCGGGCGCATCGCCGACGGCTTGATCAGCACCTCGCCGAAGGCGGAACTGATCAAGGCGTTCACATCTGCCGGTGGGCGGGAGAAGCCGCACTACGGCCAGATGTCGGTGTGCTGGGCGAAGGATATGGCGACGGCGCGCAAGCACGCCTATGCCTCCTGGCGGACCGAGATCGTGCCTGGCCCGCTCCACGCCAATCTGCCGCTACCGGATGATTTCGACATGATCAGCCAGCTCGGCAGTGAAGACGATGTGGCGAAGAAGATTCCGCTCGGCCCCGATCCCGAAACCTTTCTGAAATCGATCCAGAAATATATCGATGCCGGCTTCGATCACCTCTTCCTACATCAGATCGGCCACGACCAGAAAGGCTTCTTCGATTTCATCAGCCGCGAGGTAATGCCGAAGATCGGCCGGCAGCCCGCGGGCGTGGGCGCCTCACGCGGCAGCTAAGCGACAATTCCCCACGAACGTGTGATTGAGTCATCGCCGAATGCGCGTCGGGTTTACGGCATCTCGACACGCTGCGGCGATGCGCTATAGTTCTGCATGCAAACTGAATGGGGATGAACCGATCCACGCCCTCCGGTCGTTATGGGATGGGGGTGCCGGAGCGGCGTGTGATGTCGATCGACATCCGCGACTACACTCGGGAAAGGATGAGAGATGGTTACGAACTGGCGCGATGAGGATACCGAGCGCGTTATTGTTGACGATATATCGCTTGACGAACCGTGGGCGCTGGTCGAGCGCTTCAGCCACATCAATCGGCTCTCGGGAAGCACCGAAGAGCAAGAAGCGGTGCGCTACATCACCGAGAAGCTCTCCGGCTGGGGCGTGCCCTATCAGGTGCACAAGCCGGTCTGCCTGATCAGCCTGCCGGGTCCGGCAACGTTGCGCACAGTCGGACCGAACGGTCGCTCGTACACCGTCAAGACGTCATCATTCTCTCCCTCGACCGATGGTGAGGAGATCACCGCCGAACTCGTCTACGTTCAGGGGAGTCAGGCGAGCGGGATCAACGATCTCTTCGGCGCCGGTCGCACCGTCTCGCATCAGGATCTGCGCGGCAAGATCGTCATGACCGAGGGACTCGGCATCGCGGCACGCGGTATCGACCTGGCTGGCAGCGGCGCGGTCGGCGCGGTCTTCATCAATCCGGGGCAGCGCATTCACGAGGGGATCACGACGACGTCGTGGGGTTCGCCCGATCTCAACCAACTCGGGCGCACGCCGCCGGTGCCGGTCTTCGGTATCAACAAGCCGGATGGCGAGGCGCTGAAGGCGGCGCTGCAGGAAGGGCCGGTCACGATCGCGGTCTCCAATAAAGTCGATACGGGCTGGCGGCCGATTCCGGTCATCGTCGCCGAAATCGCGGGCAACCAGGCGGCCGATGAATTCGTGCTCTTCCACGGGCATCTCGATTCGTGGTTTGAGGGAATCGGCGACAACGCCACCGGCGACGCCACGCTGCTTGAACTGGCGCGCGTCTTCCACAAGCATCGCGACCGGCTGGCGCGCACGCTCCGCGTCGCCTGGTGGTCGGGCCACTCGCACGGCCGCTACGCCGGTTCCACCTGGTACGCCGATACCTTCGCGCAGGATCTGACGGCGAACTGCGTCGCGCACGTCAATTGCGATTCGCCTGGTTGCCGCTGGGCGACCGTCTATCACAACGTCTTCTTCATGGCCGAGGCCGAAGGGATCGTCAAAGCCTCGGTAAAGGATGTCACCGGTCAGGAGGCGACCGGTGGCCGCCCGCTGCGCGCAGGTGACTGCTCGTTCAACAACCTCGGCATCAGCACTTTCTTCATGCTCTCGTCAACGATGCCGGAAGATCTGGTGAAGGAGAAGGGCTACTACGCCGTCGGCGGCGCCGGCGGCAATATCGCCTGGCATACCGAAGACGACACGATGCAGATCGCCGATCGCGACAATCTCTTGCGCGACATGAAAGTCTACGCCGTCGCGCTCATCCGCACGCTCAATGCGCCGGTCTATCCGCTCGATTATCGCGCGGCGGTCGCGCAGATCACGAACGATCTCAAGCGGTACCAGGAAGCAGCCGGCAGCGCGTTCGACTTCGGCCCCGCCCTGCGCGCGGCTAACGACCTGAACGCGACGCTCGATCGCTTTTATACCGAGGCTGATTCGCTGATGGACCGCGAAGTCGATGATCCGGCCGTACGGCAGATCAACGCCTCGCAACGCCTACTGGCGCGTTCGCTCGTCGCGGTCAGCTACAGTCAGGATGGCCGTTTCCGGCAGGACCCGGCCCGCTCGATTCCACCGCTGCCTGATATCGCCCCGGCAACCGAGCTTGCCGATGTGGAAACCGGCAGCGATCGCTACTACGTCCTGCGCACGCACCTGACCCGCGGCCAGAACCGCGTCGTCTGGTCCCTGCGCCAGGCCGAGCGGAGAATTGCCGAGCGGATTCAGTAGAGCGAGCAATTGGCGAACGAGAACCGTTTCTCTCGCGGAGGCGCAGAGAGTGCAGAGTTCTTAAGATAAAAATCTCTGCGTGCTCTGCGCCTCTGCGCCTCTGCGAGAGTCAACGCTCGTGTCCTTCCGCGGCGGAACGGAGAGGCATCGCTGACGCGAGCACGCGCCCCAGCAGCCGGTGGAAGTCGGCCAGTTCGTCGGGGGTGAGGACGGAGAGCGCCGATTCGATGAAGCTACGGGTCGCACGCGAGATTTCGCCGGTCGCCTGCTGGCCGCGTTCGGTCAACTCCAGACTGAGCCTTCGGCGGTCGTCCGGATCGTCCTGGCGCATGAGGAAGCCGCGGGCGACGAGCTTGTCGACCTGCTGGCTGGCACCAGAGGCGCTGATGCCGATCTGCTCGGCCAGCGTACGCAGGTCGATGCCCGGATGGGAGCGGACGCGGAAGAGGATGCGCAATTGGGGGAAATTGATCCCCAGCTCTTCCCAGACCTGCAAGCGCATCGGGTCGAGCATGCGGGCCGCTCGCGCGTAGAGCGTGACTGTCTCGCGCATCAGGCTGTCGGGTAATTCGTTCATGCCCCTATTGTACTCATCAGACCGAATCAAATACTGCAAAGCCCCTTAACTATTGCATCATGCTGTAGGATAGTGACTCTGAACCTGGGAATGATTGGGAGAGGGCACAAAGCGGCAGCATGGGTATGTTCTCACGGCGATCCAGACGCCGGGTCGGCACCGTCGACGCGGAACTGACGACCGGCGGTCGACTTCGTGGGCAGCTTCATCATTTTAGCGCGCTCGAAATGCCGAACTTCCGTATGCTCTGGTTCGGCATGCTCCTCTCGATGGGCGCCATGCAGATGAATATCATCGACCGCTCATGGCTCGCCTATCACATCTCCGGTTCCGGACTCGCCCTCGGGCTGGTCGCGCTCGGTCGTGGTTTGCCGCAACTGCTGCTGGCGCCGGTGGGAGGTGCGGCGGCAGACCGCTTCGATAAACGGAAGCTCCTCATCTCATCGCAGTTCTGCTTAATGACGCTGGCGCTGGCCAACGCCATTTTGGTACAGCTCGGTGTCATCCAGATCTGGCATCTCATCGTCATCGGTGTCTTTCAGGGGATCATCTTTCCGTTCGCCATGCCGACGCGCACCGCCTACATCGGCGATCTGGTTGATGAGGAGCGCTTCCCGAACGCGCTGGCACTCGATTCGACCGGCCGCAATCTGAATCGCGTCATCGCGCCGTCGATCGGCGGCATACTGATCGCCTTCAGTCCGACCATCGCCTTCTATATGATCGCTGTTTTCTACCTCCTCTCGGCGCTGATGTTGATGCGGCTGCCGTCGCCGAAACCGGCCGTCCGGCGCGCGCGCAGTATGGCCGGCGACATGGCCGCCGGCATCCGCTATCTCACGGCGCGCAATTCACTGCTCCTGTTGATCGGTATGGCCTTCGTCATGGTGCTGCTCGGCGGCCCGTACCAGCAGCTGTTGCCCGTTTTCCAGATCGATGTACTGCATGTCGGCCCGACCGCGCTCGGTTTGATGTACACCGCCGTCGGGTTGGGTGCCGTCTTCGGCTCGCTGGCAGCGGTCTTCGCCTCGGAATCGCCGAATAAGCGGAAGATCCAGCTCGGCGCCGGTATTTCGGTCGGTTTGAGCCTGACAGCCTTCGCCTTTTCGAACTCGATCTACGCCGCACTCTTCTTCTTAGTCATCGTCGGTTTCATGACCGACGGCTATTTCACGATCAATCGCATTCTCGTTATGCTTGAAACCGATCGCGAGTACTACGGCCGGGTCGTGAGTATCTATATGATGACCTGGTCGTTGATGCCGCTGGCGCTCGTGCCGATGGGCGAACTGGTCGATCATATCGGCGCGCCGGTCACGGTGGGGGTGGCGGCCATCATGCTGGCGCTCATCATCGGTGGGATCACTCTGTTCAGCCCGCACATCCGGCGGCGCGAAGAACCGGAGATCGTTCCGGCCTTTTCCGATTAGCGTTGGTCGCGGCCCACCGGTCGCCGTGACCGGGGAGGCAACCCGCGCGTGAGTGCCCAGCCATCGCTCGATCTCTCGATGCGCTTTTCCCGTGCCGCGTTTCGTTGGCCGTTCCGCCGCTATCAAACGCTGGCGCTTGATGCCTACGAAGGCAACGACGCGCGCGATGACCGCCGCTGCTATCTCGTTATGCCGCCCGGTGCCGGCAAGACGGCGGTCGGGCTGGAGATCGCGCGACGCCGTGGTTTCCCCACGCTCGTCCTCTGCCCGAACACGGCCGTGCAGGCGCAATGGTTGCGGCAGTGGCGCGATTTTCAACCGGCGACGGTCGACGCCAGCCCATCGACCGACTTGGCCGCCCCACTCACCGTGCTCACCTATCAGGCGATCTGCAATGTTGATCGCGACGACCCCGATCAGGAAGAGCAGGCGCACGTGCTCTGGCGCGAGGAGTTGCAGCGTGAAGAGGGCCTGAGCCTCGAAGAGGCCGAACGCAAGATCGACAAGCTGGCAAGGGCGCGTGCCGGGAGTCGTCAGTATCAAGACGCCATGAGCGGCTACCGGCGACAGCTGCGCAGCCGGGTGCTGCGCGAGGGAGAGACGGACGATCTGCTCGACCTCTTGCATCCGAACGGTCGCGCCATCATCGAGCAAATGAGCGCGTCCGGCCCCTGGACGCTGGTACTCGATGAGTGTCATCACCTGCTCCGCATGTGGGGCACGCTGCTGCACGCCATCATCGATCGACTCGATCCCGCATCGCTCGTCGTCGGGCTCACCGCGACGCCACCGGGGGATATGGACGCGCGTGAGGCGGCGCTCTACCTGAAGATCTTCGGCAAAGCCGATTTTGAGGTACCGACACCGGCTGTCGTCAAAGAGGGCGACCTGGCACCGTACCAGGAACTCGTCTACGTAACACAGCCGCTACCACATGAACTGGACTTTATCGACGCGCAGCACGAACGTTTCGAAGAACTGCTAACGCAACTGATGGACGTCGATTTCGCCTCGCGCCCCTTCCTCGACTGGCTGCGCACGCGCGTCGTTGACCGGAAGGGGCGCAACGGCGCGCAACTGAGCTGGGCGCGCTTTGAGCGCGATGAGCCGGCGCTGACCCAGGCAGCGCTCCGCTTCTTCTGGCAGAAACAGATCGAACTGCCCGAGGGCGCGCGCATCGGCGAACGCGAGCGCCAGCCACCGACCGCCGATGATTGGGTGGCGCTCATCGACGACTATTGCACGGGCTACCTGCGCGACCGCGTCGATCCGCGCGATGTATCTGCCTGGGAAACGATTCGTGCGGCACTACCGTCGCTCGGCTATACGCTGACCCGACAGGGCATTCGCTCCTACGTCTCGCCGGTCGATCGCGTGCTCTCGCTCTCGGCCAGCAAGGCGGTCGCCGCACTCGCGATTCTCGATGCGGAGCAGGCGGCGCTCGGTGCGAACCTGCGCGCACTGATCCTCTGCGACTACGAGCGCGCGGGCAACGATATGCTCGCCAAACTGCGCGGCGTGCTCGACCCGCAAGCGGGCAGCGCCGCGCTCCTACTCCATCAGCTGGCGTCCAGCCCATCGGTCGCCCAGCTCGACCCACTGCTCGTCACCGGTCGCACCGTCGCCTGCTCCCGAGCGACCGCCAGCCGCCTGCTTCCCTGGATCGAGCAACAGGTGCCGGAGTTGCGGGGGATGCTGGCGACTGACGCGCTCTTTCAGCCGTCCGACGATGACGCTGCCGGAAGCTGGGATGGCCTGGTGACGATCCGTCCAGAGCATGGCTGGTGGCGGCCGCGGTACTATGTACCGCTGCTGACCGCCTATTTCGAAGAGGGGCGCTCGGCCTGTCTGATCGGCACACGTGGTCTGCTCGGCGAGGGCTGGGATGCGAAGCGGATCAATGTGCTGCTCGATCTGACGACCGCCAGCACCAGCACCTCGGTGCATCAAATGCGCGGGCGCTCGCTCCGGCTCGATCCGGCGCTGCCGCACAAGGTCGCCAATAACTGGGATGTCGTCTGCGTCGATCCGCTACACCCCAAGGGAGCGGCCGATTACGCCCGCTTCGTGCGCAAACATCGCGACTATTACGCGCCGACGCTCGAAGGCGACATCGAGTCGGGCGTCTCGCATGTCCACCCGGCGCTCTCACCCTACGGTCCACCACCGGCCACGGGATTCGAGCCGATCAACGTCGCGATGCTGCAACGGGCGTCTGAGCGTGACACCGTCTACGCACGCTGGCGCATCGGCGAGCCGTACGAGAACGCCGAGACGCATACGGTGCGGGTGCACATCGGCCGGCCGCTCGGGCTGCCGAACCGCCAGCTACAAGCGCAAACCGGTGGACCGGCGAGCCTGCGACGACGAGCCCTGGCGCTTGTCGGGTCGGCCGGTGCCGCCGGCATCGCGGTCGCGGCGAGTGCCTCGGCAACGGCCGCCGCGAAGTCCTCCAGTGCGCCGGAGGGCTGTGACCGCGCAACCGTCTTCTCCAGCGACCGGCTCAGCCAGGCGCCACCACCGCCAAGCAGCGCCAGCCCACCGGC
>JAICWZ010000311.1 GCA_025966355.1 Thermomicrobiaceae bacterium | reverse complement strand
TCGCGATCGCAGAGCGCTAGGCGGTGAGCGACGTGGCGATCTTGACGGCTTGCTGCAACGCGTCTTCGATCCGATTCTTCTGGCGCACGAGCTTCGTGCGCAGGAAGTGGTAATCGTCCGAGTTGGGATCGAGCGTAAGGAGCTGGCCGGTTTGCGCCAGTCCCGGCAGGATGCCCATTTGCAACGCCGGATCCATCTCGTACGGCCCATTGATCGTGAAAAGGACCGGATTGATCACTCGGGTGATCTGCTTCAGCCCGTCGTTGAGCGTCGCGACATCCGAGATCGGCGACGCGCTGAGCTTTTCGGCGGCCGCGTGGTAGGCGCTGGCCGCTTCCAGAGCGCCACTCAGATCGAGATGTTCGCCGGCCGCCTTTTGCACGGTGCTGAGCTGATCGATGAAGTCCTGTGCGCTGGCCGTGAAGCGGTAGGGAATGACCTCCGGCTGCGTCATGCGCAGGGTGATGGCGACATAGACTTCGCAATCGAGCGCCAGAATCTTGGCGTCCGCCTTGTCGAGCGTGTCTTCCGGTGAATGCCACCAGTAGGCACCACCGCCGCCGCCGACCGCCTTGCGATCGGGATGTTCGAGCGGCAACATGCGGAAGGCACCGAGTGAGGGAAGCCCGACGCCGAGGAACGACTGATCGCCCGCCCGCAGTGGGCGCCGGATGTTCGGGTCTTGTCCCGACTGCTCTTTGACGACGCCGCCAGTGATGTGCTCGATCTCGCCCATGTTGTAGCGGCAATCCCAGATCTCGGTTTCGCGCACACCGGGCGAGTCGATGTTCAGATAGCCGACCGCGTGGTTGTGGAGCAGCGAGAAGTGATTGTCGACGAACCAGGTACTGCCGGAGTAGCGACCGGTCGAGTGTCCCGGCCACCAGCAGAAGCGGACACCACGATTCAGTTCACCACGTGCCCCGGCGATGACCCGCGCCATCTCGATCAGCGCCGCGTCGCCGGTCGCGTTGTCGGTAACGCCCTCGTACCAGGAGTCAATGTGGGCGCCGACGAGCAGGAAGTCGTTGCTCTTGCCGGGAATGTAGCTGGTCGCCAGCGGCACACGACGCCATTTCGTTTCGACGTTCGATTCGACGCGCACCTGCACTGGGCCGTCTTGGAGCATCGCGCGCAGGCGATCGCCGACCGATTTCTTGACACCCAGCGAGGGGATTGTCGGAATGCGCCCGGCAGATTCCGGCGTCGGTGTGCCCCAGATGCTGGTGCAGATCATCTCGTGGGTAACCTCTTCGTCCGACGGCCAGATGTGAATATGTCCGGCCGCCCCCCGCTCCTGGGCGCGCAGTACGCCATCCGGCCCACCGTCGACGGAGATGACCATCTTGCCGCGCACATCGAGCCCGCTGTAATCACCCGCCACCGCACGGTGGGAGAAGATCATCTCGCCCGGCTTCGGTTCGGCGAACGGCACGAAGACGAGGTCGGCGGTAATGCCGCCGGGAGCGGTCTGAGCGCCAAACGCGCGCGTGCGCACCTCGAGCGATTCGGTCTCCTTGCCGTTCGCATCGAGCAGCACGAGTTTGCCTTCGAGCGGCCAGGAGATGAGCGAGTCGAAGTCGAGGATTTCGGCCTCGACGCCATAGCTCTTCATCTGCTCGACGATGTATTCGGCCGCCTTGCGCTCATCCTCGCTGCCGGTATCGCGAAACAGCGTGCTGAAACGATTCAGATGTTCCTGCAGGTGGTCCGCCGACACCTGCTGGCGCAGCTGATTCTCAAGATCCATCGTGCTTTTGCTCACGAACGTTTCCTCCCTGTGCCGCCTAGACCAGCGCCGGTTGCGGGCTGGTAACCAGCTCTCCGATAACTCGACCGAGAATCGAGCGCGCCAGGATGATCGGCTTTCCGGTGACCTCGGCGACGACATCGCGCATGGCGACGTCCATACCGATGCAGGTCATCCAGATCAAGTCGCACTCGGCGTCGCGCAGCAGTTCCCCCGCTTGTCGCGCCAGGTCGAGCCGGGCCGGACCGCCGTAGGGCGAAGCGCTCGTGACGACGGCATCGATGCCGAGCTTCTGATAGCGCTCGCGCTCTTTTTCGACCTGCCCTGCCGACGGCTTGATGATGCCGAGCTTGCGACCGTAGCCGAGTGCCGATACGACGCCCGGGAAGACGCGCCCCGGATTGACCACCAGCTTTGACGACCTGATGTCGCTCCAGTCGGCGCCGCAGAGAATGACGACCAGATCGGCGCCATCATCGTTCACCAGCTCATCGACGATGCGCTGCATGCGCGGGAAGATCTTCTTGTGCGACAGCAGCGTCTCGCCGCCGGACTTCAAGCGCGCCACGATCCCGACTTCCCCGTCGTCCGGACCGAGCGCCTGAATCTCAGCCGGCGTCAGACCGTTGAGATTGCCGCGTTCGACGATCGTGATATCGGGCGGCAAAATCTCGCGAATCCACGGCACCACATCGTCGCGTGGCGCTTCAGCGATCGTCGCGAATCCGATCGTACGCATAACGGACTCCCTTCGTTACGGCTTGTTCCTCGTCGTTCATTTGTCGCCGGGTGCTCGATTCCCTCCCTTCGTCCTCAGGAGGCGATCGTCACAATATCATGCGCCAGTTGGGCCAGGCGGGTGTCTTTGTCACGCCGTTGATGTTCGGCGGCCAGCTTGGCCGCCAGCTCTTCGTCACGCGCGATGATGGCGTCGAGCAGCGCGCGATGCTCCTTGAGAATCTCCTCGGCTCGCCCCGGTGCATCGAAGATGCTGACCGGTGATAGACGGAGTCGATTCACGAGTTGGCGTAACGTCCGCGAGAGGTGATCGTTGCGTGCGGCTGCGTTGATCGCCTGATGAAAGCGTGTATTGAGCAGGCGAAGTTGCAGGGTGTCGTGCTTCTCGGTTCGCCCGACCGATTCGTTGTAGATCTGCTCGATGGCGAAGATGTCAGACGGCCGGGCGTAGCGCGCGGCAAGCCGTGCCGCAAAGCTTTCGAGCACCTCGCGCACTTCGTAGATCTCCGAAATCGTCTCCAGCGTGTTGCTGGCGACGACCAGACCGACGCGCGGCTCGCTGGTCACGAAGCCGTCGGCTTCCAGCCGCATCAGTGCCTCGCGCACCGGTGTTCGCCCAAGGTTAATCGCCTTCGCGACCGGAATTTCGGCGAGTCGCTGACCGGAGCGAACTTTCCGGTTGAGAATGGCTCCGAGGATCGTATCGTAGGCCTGCTGGCTGCTGGAGGTGCCTTTCGGCTGCGTGGCCGCGTACTCGGCCAACGCATGCAGCTGGGGGTCGGGCGCCTGCCCGTTCTCATTCCCATCGCCGTTCACCGATCGACTGAGCATTCACTGTCTCCTAACGTATGCAATTGTATACAATACTTTGAGAAGATGCAATTAGCGGCGTCGCCTCGCACGTTTCAGCGAAGGGAGGTCGAGCGCGAACGATCCACGCGGCGCGCTGCCGATCTATGGCGACAGTTGCTGA
>JAICWZ010000483.1 GCA_025966355.1 Thermomicrobiaceae bacterium | reverse complement strand
CCCTTGATCCGGACACGTTCACGAATCGTCTCGCCGATCACATCCAGAATCTGCGCCATGTTGCCGCCGACTTCGTGCTGAATGTTGATCGCCGTCACCAGCAGATCGAGATCCTCGCTTGTGATTCGACGCAGCAAGTGATCCATCGCGTCTTGTGGCGTGATACCGAGCCCGACTTCCCGCACGACGCGCGAAAACTCCTCGCTCATCGGCGGCTGTGATTCACGAGCGACAAGCTCCATCGTCTGGAAGAGGCTATAGCCGGCGCGCAGCGAATTCGACATCAGCCCGATCGTATCACCGAGTTGATTCACGAATTCTTTCGTTCGCTTCTTAGCGCGATAGGAGACATACCACTGCGGAATCATCCAGCCAATACCGCCGGTAATGATCGCGACCAGAATCCCGATCAATGGTTCGGTAATTCCACGGCCCAGGACAAACCCGATGAGCGCCAGGCCGGCCACCGAGGCGATACGAAGGACCAGGAACTCGCCAACCGTCATCTTCAGGCTGGCGCGGGCAAGAAGCGTCGCCACGTTGCCGCTGAACGTGCTTCCCTCAACCGCGCGGCCGACCGCCTGCGCCACCGGACTGGGCGATTTCGTCGTTCCGGCAATTTCATCCGTCAGCTGTTCGATCGATCCGAACTGCTGCAGGCGCTCTTCGAGTTCGGGCGATGCCGCTCGTTCGCGCCAGTTGGCGAATCCGAAACCGATCACTCCAAGTGCCGCGGCCAGCAAGATGAGCGCGATACTAAGCATTTAAAACCTCACCGCCGCTCTCGCGATATCGCGAAGCGTCCAAGCACTAGAACAGTCGATCATAGCTCGCACCGAACGTCGCCGGTGGCAGGAAGATGTTCGCCGCTTCGAATTTCTCGACGAACTTCGGACGGATTCCGGTCGGCTTCATGCGACCGACGATCTTGCCGTTCTCGACGCCGGTCTGCTCGAAGACAAAGACGTCCTGCAAGACGATGACGTCACCTTCCATACCTTGCACCTCGGTGATCGCGATGACGCGACGCGAGCCGTCTTTCAAACGCGCTTGCTGGATGATCAGATCGACCGCCGCGGAAATCTGTTCGCGGATCGCCCGCATCGGCAGCTCGACCCCCGACATCAAGCACATCGTTTCAAGACGTGCCAGCGCGTCGCGCGGAGTGTTGGCGTGGGCGGTCGTCATCGAACCATCATGGCCGGTGTTCATCGCCTGCAACATGTCGAGCGCCTCGCCGGAGCGGCACTCACCAACCACGATGCGATCGGGACGCATACGGAGCGAGTTGACGACCAGGTCGCGAATCGTGATCTCACCACGACCTTCAATATTCGCCGGCCGGGATTCGAGCGTAACCACATGGTCCTGCCGCAGCTGGAGCTCGGCGGCGTTCTCAATGGTGATGATTCGCTCGTCATCAGGGATGAACGACGAGAGCACGTTGAGCGTCGTCGTTTTGCCCGAACCGGTACCACCCGAAACGACACAATTCAGGCGGGCTTCGACGCACGCCTTGAGGAACGTCACCATTTCGCGGCTCACCGTACCGAAGCGGATCAGATCTTCTGATGTGAGCGGGTCGCGCGCGAACTTACGAATCGTCAGCGTCGGACCGACGAGTGAGATCGGCGGAATCACGGCGTTGATACGCGATCCGTCCGGCAGGCGAGCATCAACCATTGGTGAACTCTCATCGATGCGGCGGCCGAGTGGCGAAACGATGCGGTCAATGACACGCATCACGTGATCGTCATCCTGGAACGTCGCTTCGGAAAGAACCAGCTTGCCACCGCGCTCGACGTAGACCTGGCGGGGTCCGTTCACCATGATTTCTGAAACGGAGTCGTCCTTCAGAAGCGGCTCGATCGGTCCGTACCCGAGGATTTCAGCCGAAATCGCCTCATAGAGGCGCAACCGCTCCACACGCGTGAGGACGATATTTTCGGCCTCCAGGACCGATTGAAACGTCTCCTCAACGGTGCGCCGCACTTCCTCGTGATTGGCGAGGTCCATACGTGGATCGAGTTCGGAGATGAGTCGGTTTTGAACGCGGCTCTTCAGATCATTGAACGAATCCGCCTTCGGCGTCGCATTTCCGGGAGCAGCGATCGTCGGACGCCGCAGCGACCCCAGATCCGATGTCCCGCCACGCGGCGGCGCTGATGCGCCTGAACCGTCGGCAGCACCAAGCCGCGTAGTCGTACGCGACGGTGCTGCCGAAGGAGCAGCCGGCTCATTCGACGTCGAACCGTCGTCTGGGGTTGTGCCCAACCGCTTTAGCAATGACATAGTTGGCGGCCTCCACATCCTGCCGGCGACTGGAATCCGTCAAGCTCGACGGCGCGATGACTACGGATGATGTCT
>JAICWZ010000572.1 GCA_025966355.1 Thermomicrobiaceae bacterium | reverse complement strand
TCGGGTCCAGACCGGTCGTCGGCTCGTCGTAGAGGACGAGATCCGGGTTCGTCACGACGGCTCGAGCAAAACCCGCCCGTTTGAGCATGCCGCCCGAAAGTTCGCTGGGCATATTATCGTACGTGTGCGCGAGTCCGACGCTGTCGAGCGTATGGATCACGATCTCGCGGATCTCCGCTTCCTTGAGGGAAGTGTGCTCGCGCAAGGGGAGCGAGATGTTGTCGCCGACGGTCATGCTGTCGAACAGCGCGGCAAACTGAAAAGCGAAGCCGATTTTCGTGCGCAGCTCGATCAGTTCGCTCTCACGCATGTGGCAGATGTCCTGACCGCGCACGTAGACGTGTCCCGCATCCGGCCGGCGCAGACCATCGAGAAGCCGCAAGATGGTCGACTTGCCTGCGCCGGAGAGGCCGATGATGCAGGTAATTGCACCCTCGACGACGTCGAGCGAGCAGTTCTGCAGCACGACGCGGTCGCCGTAGCGCAGCGTGACGTCGTCGAGCTTGGCGATGACTTTCGGCATCAGCCTCCCCCGTACAAGAAGTACGACATGACGAAGTTCAAGATGAAGATCAGGATGATGCAGATGACGACCGCGCTGGTCGTAGACTTCCCGACGCCGGCTGCGCCCCCGCGCGTCGTCAAACCTTGATACGATCCGACCAGCGCGATGATGATGCCGAAGATCACGGACTTGAACAAGCCCTTCACCACGTCCTCGAACCCGATCGTCTGACGCGCCGACGACATAAAGTCGTCGTAACTGATATGCGCGGCCGTCTGCGCGATCCACTGTCCGCCCATGACGCCGACGACGTCCGCAAACACCGTGAGCAGCGGCAGCATGATCATCAGCGACAGCATGCGCGGGACGACCAGAAAACGCACCGGCGCAAGCCCGAGCGACTGCAGCGCTTCGACTTGCTCCGTTACGACCATGGATCCAAGCTCCGCGGCAATTGCCGCGCAAACGCGGCCCGCAACGACGACGGCCGTGAGCATCGGTCCCAGCTCGCGCACGTTCGTGTACGAAACGATACCGCCGACGAAACTGCCGAAGCCATACTGCACAGCCTGCACGGCCGATTCCAGCGAGAACACCATGCCGGTGAAAAACGAGGTCAGCAGCACGATGATCAGCGATTGATAGCCGAGCAGAAAACACTGGTTTACCGTCTCCGCGAAGCGGATCCGCAGCCGCACGATCGTCTTGACCGTCTCGAAGAACAGCGACGTGATGCCGCCGATGTACTCGAAGAAAGAATTGACTTTCCGGCCGACCTGCTCGAGAGCGCCGACGCTCGCGCGTTCGACGGCCTCGGCGGCCTTCTCGGATTCATTCAGTGCGCGCGACACGATCCAATTCCGAGAGAACCCCTTGCGTTGCTTCGATGCGGCGCACCGCAACCCCGCGCTCCGCCGTCAGGTTGAAATGCACTTGGTTGATATGCTCCAACCGCTTGTCGACCTCGCGCAGATGCGCGCGCGCTTCGCGTTCGAAGCCGGTGAAATAGCGGCGGACCGCCGAAGCATATTCTTCACGCTCGCGATCGCCCGCCGTTCCGGCGGCAAGTGCGGCTTCGATCTTCTTCTGCGCATTCTTCATCGCTTTGTCGGTGACGTAGAATTCGCCGACGCGCGCCACAAGTTCGCCGAAGCCTGTTTCGCTCACGCGAGCGCCTCGAGCGTCGAACGCTGCACTGCGAGCAATTCCCGGATGCCGCCTTCGGCAAGACCGAGCATCGTAT
>JAICWZ010000122.1 GCA_025966355.1 Thermomicrobiaceae bacterium | reverse complement strand
TCGAAGTCTTCGGGGGCCGGGCGGTAGTCGGGGATGATCTTGATGCCTGCTTTGGTGAATGAGCGCGTCAGCTGCTTCGAGACTTCTTCGTCCTCGTTCGGCACGACGCGCCCGACGAGCGTCACTTCGGCGCCGAAATCGCGCCAGATCGTGGAGAACTCGACGCCGGTGGCGCCACCGCCGCGCACGATGACGCGCTTCGGCACCCAGTCCATCCAGGTCGTGTGATCGCTGTTGACGACGCGCTTGCCATCGAATGGAATGCCGGGGATCGGCCGCGGCCGTGAACCGGTGTCGATGATGACCGCCTTGCCGCTGACATCCTTGGTCGAGCCGTCCGGCGCCGTCACGGTAATCGTGCGATTGTTCTTGAGGTAGCCGACGCCCTCGAAGGTGTCGATCTTATGCTTCTTGAAGAGGAACTTGACCCCGCTGTAGTTCTTTTCGACGATCCCGCCGGAGCGCTTGACCGCCTGCGGATAGTTGTACTCGTGGCCGCTGACGTTAATGCCGTACTCGGCGGCATTGGCGATCGTATGCGCGACAGAACCGCTCTTGAGCAGGGCTTTGGTTGGAATGCAGCCACGATGGAGGCAGGTTCCCCCGAGCTTGTCTTTTTCGACGACCGCGACGCGCAGCCCGAGCTGGGCTCCTCGAATCGCGGCAACGTAACCACCGGTCCCACCACCAAGCAGGACCACGTCATAGGCATCCTCTGGCATGCCTTCTCCCCTCTACAGCGTCGTAGCTCCGCACACCTGGCGGTTGTGGGGCGAGGCCAGCCCGCGTTGTTTGACTCTGGTATCGCCGGGTCAACCGGCGAAAATGAGCCGCGTGCGAGCAATTGTCCCGCCGGTGACGGCCGCACCTTCTGTGCCAAGATGGAGCGCCGTACACACGGCGCTTACGCATTCAGTATAGCAGCGCCCGCCACTACGTACGCCCCGCCGAAGGTGGAAAGTTGGTCATTTGCGTAAAGGTTTGGGGTTCATGGGAAGGCGGGAGCGTCGCCCGATCGTATCCGGGACCGCGGTCCCGGCCTCCGTAGACGAAGTCCCAGCGGGGACTGGGAAGCGGGGACGCGATCGGCGGCGTCTTCAGTCGCTTTATTCGTCGGCGTGAGTCGCAACTACTACTTAATTTCCGCATCCCGTCGCGCCAAATTCCGTGACTTGCGGGCACCAAATTGGTAAAATTAGAACGGAAGTTCTGGTTCCGAAACGAACGGATGGAACGACAATGATGCGACTATTTGAACAACTGGTGCCGACGGCAACATGGCTGCGGATGGCTGAAAAGGCGACGCGCGAGGGGTTGCGCGCCTTTCGGATCAACGACGATCGTCGTGCCTGGGCGGTGACAAGCCACAGTCAGGACGGTGTTGCCTACGAGGTGACGATCCTCGATGGTGATCTGCTCTGCTCCTGCCGCGGCAGCGCCTTCCACCCCTACTGCAAGCACCGCGCGCTGGTGCTGCGCGAGCTCGGCGTCCTGACGCCGGACGTAACCCACAGCCCGTTGGTGCCGAATCGGGTGCGCGCGGCGGTCTAGCGCGTCGCGCGCGTGCCGCGCCGTCACGCGTGGTGGGCCGCCGTATACCGACCTCTTGCTTCTTCAGACCAATCGAAGATAGGGCATTCGCGCGTCAAAAGATAGGGCGCCTGCCCGATCTCCGTTTCTCATGAGTCGGGCATTATGTGCTCACAGGATTCGCACGACAGGTTGTCGTGATGGGTCCCGGGTTTGAAGGGGGTTCGTCTTTGCTTCGCTCACGCACCGGCCGGTTTACAGGTAGCAGCATGAATGCACGCCGGTGCGAGCAGCGCCCCCTTCAATCGTTTCGCCGTCGATCGATTCGACGACGGTTGTTACAGAAGGAGTCTCTCATGCTTCCATTTCTCCTCGACGATGTCGCCCGGATGAAGCACGATGATTTGCAGCGCGAAGCCGCGGCGCTCGAACTCCGATCCCAAGCGACTCGTGGCGCGAACGGTGACTTTCGTCGACAGCGAATCCGCGTACGCGCCGGCAACGTGCTCGTGATGCTCGGTTCATGGCTTCTTGGTTCTGGAGGAGCAGGCGCCCCGATGCGTCTGGATAGCGCGCGGTAGCGGACCGATCGATAGCTGACCGAATTGAGGCCTGACCGCGACCGGTCAGGCCTCAGTGTTGTGGCTGATGACGTAATGTGCAGTTCGTTACTCGGCGATGCTGGTCGGGTCTTCGCTGCGGAGCGCCTGCTGGATGAGGTCGGCACGGCGACGCGCGTGGTTGGCTTTGTCGTCGAAGCTGGCGGCGGCGCGGGCGTACCCCCGTGCGCGCGCATCCTGGGCGAGTTTGGTTGACAGGATAATGCTTTCCTCAAGGCGGTTGAGCGTCGCCCAGAGATCTTGCTCGAGCTGTTCCGCCCGCGCGGCGATCATGTCGGACGCCGTAAAGGCATGCCCGACCCGGCAGCGATAGGAGAGCAACTCGCCGTCGCGCCGTTCCCAGAGCGGTCCACTGCACTCGGGGCAGGTGAACGACGAAAGCGTTCCGTACTGGCTGAGATCCGTGCGGGTTGGATCTTCGGTCATCTGTTTCTGCTCCAGAATCATCTCCTCCGGCACCGGATAGAGTACTTCATCTTCGGCTTGGCAGCGCGCGAGCCGGCCGAGCAACGGCCCCATTTCCGGCACCGATACCGTGTGATCGACCTGTACGTAGGCGAGCGCGCTTTCGGGCATGCTGGGGAAGAGCGCCTCGTCGGGATTCTGGACCACCGCCAGACCACCACGGCGTTTGATGGCGCGCAGTCCAGCCGTGCCGTCGCCATCCATGCCGGAGAGGACCACACCGATGACACGCGGGCCGTAGGCGATCGCCGCGCTGCGCATGAGCGGATCGATGGCCGGGCGATGCCGGTTCTCGGTTGGCCCCCAGATAAGCCGGATACTGCCGCGTTCGACGATCAGGTGTCGATCGGGTGGGGCGACATAAATATGCCCCGACTCAATGGCGGCGCCATCCTGCGGGTGTGACGCTGGGAGCGACCCGGCACGTTGCAGGATTGAGGGCAGCATGCTGGTCGTATCGGAGGGGATGTGCAGCACGACGAAAAGCGTGGCCGGAAGATCGTTCGGCAGACCGGCGACCAGCCCGGCCAGCGCCTCCACCCCTCCGGCCGAGGCGCCGACGGTGATGATGTCATGTCCCGGCATCGCGCTCATCCTCTTTTTCAGTGATCGCTTCGAGCGGCAATATGATGCTGAAGGTCGTGCCTTTTCCGAATTCGGACGTGACCTCGATCCGGCCGTGATGCGCTTCGACAATCTGTTGCGAGATGTAAAGCCCGAGCCCGAGACCGCCGCGCGCCGGTCGGTCGTCACGCTGCACCTGATAGAAGCGGCCGAAGAGAAGCGGCAGATCCGCTTCCGCGATGCCTCGCCCATGATCCTCGATCTCGATACGCGCCGTCTCATCGACTCGCATCAGTCTTACCTCGATCAACTCGGTGTCCGGCGCGTAGATGATGGCGTTGTGCATGATATTGGAGATCACCTGCTCGATGCGTCCCGCATCGGCCTCGACCGTGATTTCCGTGGATTCCGTGATCTCGATTTGCTGTCCCTGCGCGGCCGGCTGCACGGTGCGCGCCGTCTCCGCAACGAGCGTATCGAGCCGAACCGGCGCGAGGTCGAGCTGATATTTGCCGCTTTGCAGCCGGTTGACATTGACCAGATCGCTTACCAGATGCGCGAGCTGGCGCGTCTGCCGGACAGCGGTTTCGGCGCGATAGCGCAGAGTATCGAGGTCATCAGGGCGTCGATCGAGCATGCGCACGAGGAGTTGTAGCGAGCTTTGCAAGACGGTCAGCGGGTTGCGCAGCTCGTGGCTGGCGAGGGTCAGGAATTCATCCTGCAACTGGCGCTGGCTGCGATCGGTGATGTCGCGCACGACGATCACGCCGCCGTCGAGCTCGCCACCACTGGCGATCGGTCCGCCGGTCGCCTCCCAGTAGTGAGCGCCCTCATCGGTCGCGACGGTGAACTCCTGTTTGAAACGCTCACCACGCGCCGCGAGATAGCGTGGAGAGTCCGCGGGGTCGATCACGAGGCCGTTATGATCCCGCAGAATGACGTCGCCGAACGCGTCGCCTTCCGCATCCACCTCACCGAACATGCGCCTCGCCGCGTCGTTGGCGAGTTCGATACGGCCGGTTGGGTCGACGACCAGCACGGCGTCGGTCATGCTGAGCAAGGTCATCTCCAGGCGCGAGCGTTCATTCTGGCTCGCCAGCGCCATCTGCTGAATCTCGATGTTACGGGATTGGAGCTCTTCGTTGGTCGTGTTCAATTCTTCGACGGTTGCCTGCATCTCTTCATTCAGCGTCTCGAGTTCCTCGTTGGTCGCCTGCAACTCCTCATTAAGCGTTTCGACTTCTTCGGTCGCGGCCTGCGCCTCCTCGGTCATCAGCATCAGCTCTTCGTTGCGTGCGCGCAATTCGTCGATGACCTGCGTCAGGTCCTGATTGGCGTCGGCGATCTCGCGATTCGAGCGGAGTAAGCGGCCGATCTGCTCCTGACGCTGGGCGACGAGTGACTCAGCGTCCTGCGTGGCGCGTAATCGGGCCTGCTCGTATTCGCGCGTCGCCTGTTCATGCGCCGCCCGCGTCTCCTGCAGCTGTTGTTGGAGCTCGATCCGCTCGCGCGCGACGTCCGAAACATCGTCGATGACGACGGCGACCAGCTCGGTCGGCTTCTCGTCGCCGAGCGGGTAGCAGGTGAGCTTGACATAGCGCGGCTGATCGGTCGTTGCTTGGATGATCGAGAGTTCGGCGATCACCGATTGCGCCCCATCGCGAAAGGCAGAGTCGATCGCCTCCCGGATCTCGGTGTACGGAAGATCGCGGGCGGTATGGAGCAGGTCCTCGCTGATCGCAGTCGTGTGGATGCCGAGCAGTTCTCGCGCCGTCGGGTTAATCGCCTGGATATCGTACCGGTGATTCACCACGACCACACCGAGCGGCAGCGAATGAAGAAAGTCGTTGTTGGAGAGCCTGGGTGCCGGTGGCTCCTTCGGCATCGGCGTATGGCTGGCGGTTGGATGGTTACCCATCCAATCGGGTAGTTGTGGGCGCGGAGGGCGTACCAGCGCGGTCGGCCCCATCAAAGCGGCCGGCATGACGATCCGTTCGCCGCGGCGTCGGTAGACGCGGAGCCGGGAATCTTCTGCCTCAAAATACGCCGGGAGCGGCGCGGTCGTTTCCGCCTTACCCAGCACGAGAATGCCATCGTCCTGCAGCGAATACGCGAAGCTGCGCAGCACGTACTGCTGCAGCTGTGGGGTGAAGTAGATCAAGACGTTCCGGCAGAGGACGAGATCGATGCGTGGGAAGGGCGCGCGGCGGCCGAGATCATGCTCACCGAAGACGATCAAACCGCGGACACGCTTGCGAACGAAATGGGTATCCGCATCATGGGTGAAATAGCGCGAGATCTCGTCTTCGGACAATCCGGAGATGGCGCGCGCCGGATAGGCACCGAGGCGGGCGTAGGCAATGGCGCCGGGATCGGCGTCGGTTGCGAAGATGCGCACGTCGAAGAGATCGAGCTCATCGCCCAACGCTTCGACGAGGGCGATACCGAGGCTATAGGCCTCTTCGCCGGTGGCGCAACCGGCCGACCAGATGCGAATCTCGCGCTTTCCCTGGCGGCTCTGCTCGATGATGCGTGGGAGCACCTGCTCTCGCAGATAAGTGAACAGTTCGGGATCACGGAAGAACTCGGTCACTTTGATCAGAAAAGAGTCGAGGAGCTTGGTGTATTCCTCGGGATGCCCGTCAATATAGCTGGTATAGCCGTCAAGATCGAGGGAGTCGGTAGCGATGATGCGACGTTGCAAACGGCGCCGGATCGTGGGCAGCTTATAGTTGCTGAAATCCATGCCGGCGCGTTCACGAATGGTATCGAGGAACTGCTCTAACGGCCCATCATCGGCGGAAGGAGGTAGCTCCGCGCCATGCAGTAGTTCGACGAGCACCGGCCCGATGCGCGATAGGTCGGCGACGAGATCGACCGTGTTGGGAGCGAGCGAGCGGGGCATGCTTGGGTAATCGGCACGCTCGGGATTCTGGGTGATGACGAC
>JAICWZ010000039.1 GCA_025966355.1 Thermomicrobiaceae bacterium | reverse complement strand
GCGGCCCGAAGTGCCGGGCGACCGGCGGAGGACACCGGTTCCTCCCTTACGATCGCAATTCGTTGTTCCCCTACGCGTCTTTGATGCCGCCCCTGGTCAGGTCGGCGGCGTCGAGGAGACGGTCGAGGTCTTCCGACGAGAGATCGGTCATCTCGAGCGCGACGTCCTTGACGCGGCGATTTTCGGCGTAGGCGCGCTTGGCGATCTTGGAGCCCGCCTCATAGCCGATGATCGGGTTGAGCGCCGTTACCATGATCGGATTGCGCTCGACGACGTCGGCGATCGACTCGCGATTGACCGTGAAGCCGGCCACCGCCTTGTCGGCCAGCACGCGCGACGTGCTCGCCAGAAGGTCGATCGATTCGAGCAGGTCGTAGGCGATGATCGGCAGCATGACGTTGAGCTCGAAGTTGCCCATCTGGGCGCTGAGCGTAATCGTGGCGTCGTTGCCGATTACCTGGGCACAGACCATCATCGTCGCCTCGCTGATGACCGGATTGATCTTGCCCGGCATGATCGAGGAGCCGGGCTGCAGCGCCGGGAGGCTGATCTCGCCCAATCCGCCCTGCGGACCGCTGTTCATCCACCTTAAGTCGTTCGCGATTTTCATCAGCCCGGCGGCGTACGCCTTCAGCTGGCCGCTCAATTCGACCGACGTATCCTGCGACGCCTGCGCCATGAAGTGATCGCTCGTCTCGACAAACGGCTGGCCGGTCAGTTCAGCCAGCATCGCGGCCATCCGTCCGGCGAACTCCGGGTGCGCGTTGATGCCGGTGCCGACCGCCGTGCCGCCGATGGCGAGTTGCGCCACACGCGGCAAGGTCGCCTCGATCCGCTGGCGCGCCGCCGCCACCTGTGCCGCCCAGCCGCCCAACTCCTGGCTGAGCCGCACCGGCATAGCGTCCATCAGGTGCGTCCGCCCCATCTTGACGACATCGTCAGTGTCCCTGGCTCGCTGCTCGAAGGTCGCCTGCAAGTGCTCCAGCGCCGGTAGCAGCTGTTCGACCGTCTCCAGATAGGCGGCGACGTTGATCGTCGACGGGATGACGTCGTTGCTGCTCTGGCCCATATTGACGTCGTCGTTTGGGTGAATCGGCCGCCCCCCGGCAAGCTGCGCTGCTCGACTGGCAATGACTTCATTCGCGTTCATGTTGGTCGAGGTGCCGGAACCGGTCTGGAAAACGTCGATCGGGAAATCCGCGTCCCACTGACCGTCGATCACCTCCTGCGCCACCCGCTGAATCAGCTCGGATTTTTTGGTGTTCAGCAAGCCAAGATCCTGATTGACCCGAGCCGCGGCCAGCTTGATCAGTCCAAGCGCGCGAATGAACGAGCGCGGCAGTCGCAACGAGCTGATCGGAAAGTTCTCGACCGCTCGCGCCGTCGACGCCCCATACAGCGCATCCGCCGGCACCTGCATCTCGCCCATGCTATCCCGCTCAACGCGAAACTTCGCCTCACTCACTCCACGCTCCCATTCATCATCGTCGTTCGCCACAATCGTCTGCCCCTGCCCTCTCACACCATCTTCTTTGCCTTCGCCATGTCGCCTTCGGCGAAGCGGCTGAAGCGGAGCGGGCGCAGGTCGAAATCGGTACGCCCGTCGAGAATCAGCTCCGACATCACCTTGCCGACGATCGGCCCGAGCGCGAAACCGTGCCCGGAAAAGCCGGTCGCGAAAAAGAAGCCGCGTGGCCCATCGACCCCGCCAATCACCGGCAGCGCATCCGGCGTCGAATCGATCATCCCGGCGAAGACGCGCTTCATGCCGACGTCGCCGAGCATCGGGAACATCCGCTTCAGCCCTTTCAGGCTGCTCCAGGCGGTTTCCAGATTCGGCTCCGGCTCGACATCGACGGTGTGTGCGAACGGGTGCTCGCGCGACTCCGAACCGGGCAGCTTGCGTAGCACGTCCTTGGCCAGGTCCGCGCCGACGCGCAGATGGAACATCTTGCGGTTCTTCACATAGTTGGCGGCGAAGAGACGCGTGTTGCGGAAGCTCTCAACCGTGATGTCGTAGTCCGAGGTACCGCCACCGGCGAGGTAGAACGTTCCGCCCGGACGCTGCCGGAAGGCGACATCCGGCGCCCAGACGCAGATCGGCGTGATCGGCGGCGCGGCCGTCGATTCGGCGACGGTGTTGCGCACGGTGATCTGCGGCAGCGAGAGGCCGACGCCACGCGCCAGATGCTTCGACCAGCCGCCCGCCGCACAGACAACGACCGGCGTCTGGATCGTCCCCTTCTCGGTCACAACGCCACTCACATGGCCACCGCTGACCTCGATCGCCTCGGCCGCGCAATAGGTGAATACCTGCGCTCCGGCGCGTTCTGCCGCACGGCCAATCGCTGCTGTCGCCTTGGACGGTTCGGCATGGCCATCGCTTGGGGTAAACATGCCACCGGCGATGCGTCCGATGATGCCGGGTATGAGGTCGCGAATCTGAGCCGGCGTCAGCAGTTCGGTATCGAGCTTGAACTCACGCGCGATCGGCAGCCAGCCGCGAAGCTCTTCGAGGCGCTGGTCGTCGTAGGCGATCTTCAGGTTGCCCGCTTGTACCCACTCGATATCCTCGCCCAGCTCCGCCTGCAACTCCTGCCAGATCCGGTTGCCGGCGATCATCATCGGCAGCTCGGCCGGATCGCGTCCCTGCTGGCGCACAAAGCCCCAGGCGCGACTCGACTGTTCGCCGCCGATTCGACCTTTTTCGAGCAATACGACGTTGCCGCCTCGCTTGGCGATCTCCCAGGCAGTCGAACAACCGGCAATCCCGCCGCCAATCACGACCACATCCGCTGCGCTCGGTAGCATCAGACACCCTCCATCCGGCGAGTATTTCGGGCCAGGCCCGCCCCACCGCCATCATGCCCCAGGCACGGCGCCGTGGCAAACGCGGGCGGCTCGCTACTCGGCCGTGCGTCTCGGTTGTTCGCGCTTGAAGCGGACTTGCGGCAAGAGGACGCGACGGCGGATGAAGGAGGAGATTTCGCCGGCCGGGCCGGGCGCGGCGAAGAGGTGGCCTTGCCCGGACGGACAACCGAGACCGCGCAGTTCGGCCAGTTGCCCAATCGTCTCGATCCCCTCGGCGACGACGTTGAGGTGCAGCGCCTGACCGGCCGCGATGATGGCGGCGACCATCGATAGCTGTGGGGCATCGCGCTCTATGCCATCAACAAGCGACCGATCGACCTTGATACCGTCGACCGGAAAGCGCTTGAGGAATGACAGCGATGAATAGCCGGTGCCGAAGTCGTCGATGAACAGACGAATCCCCGCGCGCTTGATCGCTTGCAGGACGCTGATGGCGTGGGCCGGATTTTCCGTAATCAACGACTCGTTGATCTCGATGATCAGGCTGCCCGGTGCGAGGCCCGAGCGCTCCAGGATCCCGATGATGTCCTCAACGATCGTCGGATGTCGGAACTGGTAGGAGGAAAGATTCACGTTCAGCGCCAGCGGCGGTGTCGTACGATCCTGTGTCTGCCATTCCTTCACCCGACGGCAGCTCTGTTCAAGTACCTGCTCGCCCAGCTTCACGATCAGGCCGGTCGATTCGGACAGGCCGACAAAATCTTCCGGCAGCAGGAGCCCGCGCGCCGGATGATGCCAGCGCACCAGCGCTTCCACGCAGCATACGAAGCCGTTTTCCAGCTCGACCAGCGGCTGAAAATAGACCTCGAACTCGCCCATATCGATGGCGCGCTTCAGGTCGTGTTCCAGCGCCAGCCGTTCATGAATCGGCGCCGTCATGCCGCGTTCGAAGACGGCGAAGCGCGCCTTGCCGAGATTCTTGGCGCGATAGAGCGCGATATCGGCGGAACTCAGCAGATCCTGCGGCGATGTCTGGCTGTTGACGTTGTGCGCGATGCCGATGCTGACCGTCGCCGTGACTTCCTGGTCGGGCAAGACCACCGGCTCGCACAACGACTTCGAGATGCGGCCGGCCACCTCAATGACAACGGACATATCTTCCGGATCTTCGAGCAGCACGGTAAATTCGTCGCCACCGAAGCGGGCGACCGTATCGACGGCACGCACGCATTCGCGCAAGCGACTCGCCACGGTGACAAGCAGTTGATCGCCGACATCGTGCCCCTGGTTGTCGTTGATCAGCTTGAAGTTATCGATATCGAGATAAAGCACCGCGACCAGCCGATCCTGGCGCGCGGCGCGTTCCAGGGCGTGTCCAACCCGATCGAGAAAGAGCGAGCGGTTCGGCAGATCGGTGAGCGCATCGTGAAATGCCTGGTGCGACAGGTTCCGTTCCAGATCTTTGCGCTCGGTCACGTCGCGCGTATTCAGCACGAGCCCGCCGACGTTCGGATCGGACAGCAGGTTGGTCGCGATCGCCTCGATGTGGCGCACCCCGCCGAGCGCGTCGACGAACCGGACCTCGATCACCGGCGACACACCGGACGCCCCCGCCGCTTCCGACAGAAACTCGCGAAAGCGTTCGATATCATCGGGGTGGAGCAACGTCAGACACGATTCCCCGGGAACCGGGGACGTGGTGCCCGGCCCAAGCCATGCCGTCAGCGCCGGGCTGGCGTAGTGAATCGTCCCGTTGGGGCTGACAACCAGAACGACGCTTGAAGAGTTCTGCACCAGCGAACGGAAGCGCGCCTCGCTGTTGCCAAGCTTCTCCTCGAGCTTCTTGCGCTCGGTGATGTCGTACATGACACCGTGCCAGTAGGCGGTCTCGCTGGCATCATCGGCCATTAGCGCCGCTTCGTTGCGCACCCAGAAGACCTGCCCATCGCGCGCGATCACCCGGTGTTCGATACGGTATCCGGTCCGTTCGTCGCGCCCGCGCCGGATCGCGTCGTCAATGACTGCGCGATCGTCCGGGTGGACGGCTCCCAGCCAGAGCGACGGTTGGGCGAGCCAGTCCTCCTGGTCGTAGCCGAGCAGGTTGCTCACCTGCGGGCTGATATAGAATGTGCCGCCGCCTTCGGCCAGCGTCGTGATGTACGTTACGGCCGGGATTCGTTCGACGAGCGAACGGAAGGTGTCATTCGAATCAGGCTCGATCGGGACGACCGGAGCGGAGGGTGCGGCCGGCGTCCGCTCCACCGCTTCCCCGCCGCGCACCAGGATCGTGATGTAGCGCGGCAGCCCGCCTGACGAGACGACGACGCCGTTGAGCGCCAGTTCGACGGGCCGTCCCGACGGCTGGCACACAACGGCGTTCCAATCGACCGCCGTTTCGCGGCGCCTGAGCATGCGCTCAAGCATCTCCTCCGTCAACGTGCGGGAATCCGGGTCGACGAGGTCCACCAGGGTCATACCGACCAGCGCGTGCTCGTGGTAACCGGTCAGCTGCGAAAAAACATCGTTGACGCGCAGTATGCGCCCGTCAATCGCGACCACAAGATGCCCGACCGGAGAGAATGTGACGACGCTCGCGAAGAGTTCCGGACCGTGAAACAGCAGCAGTTGTTCGGTCGAGGGCACGGAAAGTTGATCGCGCAAGATCCAGGCATCAGGTGGATTCTGTGGCAATTTTGTTATGGACAACTCTTGGGTTGGCATTGTCGTGAGGACCCATCCCGCGAATCACTCTGTCGCCGAATAGCCACAGGACGAGGTCGAGATGTCAGCCCGCCGGCCGAATCGGGCCTGCAGTCAAATTGACATTCTTACCATTCGGTCCGTCGTCACCACATCTACGTGTACATCACAGCGACGAAACGCACATCCTGTGAGCGAGTATAAGAAATACGGATCACCAACGGGCATCACCTATTGGTCTTGATCTCGTCGTACCGGAGACCCACGAGGCATATGCGCTCGTCTCGCTGCCGCGCGACCAACGTCCCTTGACCAGCCGTCACGCCTCGCCCTGGCGCTTGCGTTCGCGGCGTCTATCTGCGATGTTCGCGGCAGGCGGGGAAGCGATTCGTACACCCCACAGGGAGTGAAGGAGCAGAACGATGCCCGAAATCGACGTGGCGGACGCGAAGCAACGCATTGCCGATGAAGTGCGACGGCTGCATCCGCGGCTGATCGAGATGTCGCACACGATTCATCAGAATCCAGAGATCCTCTTCGAGGAGCATAAAGCAGCCGAGCTCCTCACCAACGAACTCGATGAGCAGGGCTTTACCGTCGAACGGGGCGTCGCCGGACTCGATACCGCCTTTGTCGCCACCTACGGCAGCGGCAAGCCGGTCGTCGCCTTTCTCGCCGAATACGACGCGCTGCCGAAGATCGGCCACGCCTGTGGTCACAACCTGATTGCCACCTGGGGCGTCGGCGCCGGCATCGCCTTCCGACGCGCGCTGCCCGATTTCGAAGGAACGATCAAGGTCATCGGCACACCGGGCGAAGAAGGCGGCGGTGGCAAGGTCATCATGGCGAACGCCCATATCTTCGATGGGCTGGATGCCGCCATCATGATGCACCCGCGTGACCATACCTATCTCGATCGCGGCTCGCTGGCGCGCACCGTCTTCAATATCGAGTTCTTCGGCAAGAGCGCGCACGCCTCCTCGGCACCGGAGCGTGGCATTAGCGCCCTCGACGCGATGCTCCACGTCTTCTTCAGCATTAACGCCTTCCGCCAGCATATGCCGCCAAACACCCGCATCCACGGCGTCATCAACCACGGCGGCGAAGCGGCCAACGTCGTGCCCGATTACACCGACGCCCGCTTCCTGGTACGTGCCAAAGAGCAAGAAGACCTCGAACTGCTGCGCCAGCGCTTCCGCAACATTGTCGAAGCGGCCGCGTTGGCGACCGGTTGCAGCATGAAGATTCATGAGGGTATCAGCTACGAATCGCGCGTCTGCAATAGCGCGCTCGTCGAAACGTTCGGCGAGAATGTCACGGCGCTCGGACTGGGTTACGACGAGCCGCCGGCCGGCGGCGGTGTCGGCTCCAGCGACATCGGCAACGTCAGTCGCATCGTTCCGACGATCCACCCGTACTTGCAGATCTGCGATCCGGGCGTCGGCGGCCACACGCCAGAGTTCGAGCAGGCGGCCGGCAGCGCTCGCGCCGACGACCTGACGGCCACCGGCGCCCAACTGCTCGCCTGGACCGCGGCCGACGTCATGTTCCGACCGGAGCTGCGCGAACGCCTGCGCGACACCTTCCGCGAGCAGCTCGGCTACGAACCGCGCAGCAACGCGTAAACGAATCGAAACGGAGGCACGACCATGGCCGCCAAATGGACCTACTTGCCGTCGGAAGGCGTCTCGCTCGACGTCGATCGCGCCTTCTATGACCGGCTGGCGCGGGAGACGGACCAGCGTACGCCGATCGACCAATTTACCGTGCCGATTCGCTCGGGCAAAGCCTGGCCGGTGCGAGCCGGGCAGATCTGTCGTATTGTGGCGATCGAGGGGCCTCAAGTCGCCGACTTCAACGCCTGGAATCTGCACAACCCGCGCGAGCGCTTCTGGGCGGCCCGCACGCGCCAGCTCCAGAGCACGCATGTCACGACCTACGACCGGCTCTGGTCGACGCTCCCCTATCTGCGACCGATGCTCACCATCACCAACGAGACGATTCAGTACGGCGAAGATGAGGACGGCGGCAAGTGTCACGATCTGCTCGGTTCGCGCTGCGATCCGTACGTCAACAAGATCCTGACCGGTGAGGAATTCGACTTTCACTGCCACTCGAACCTGACGCGCGCCATCCTCCCCTATCGGCTCACCGAACAGGATGTCCACGATGTGCTCAACATCTTCCAGGTGACCGGCATCGATGAGGACGGGCATTACTTCATGAAGCCAAGCCCGGCGAAAAAGGGCGATTTCTTCGAGTTCTTCGCCGAAATCGACCTGCTCTGCGCCATCTCGACCTGCCCCGGCGGCGATCTCTCAGTGCCGCTCTGGGGACCGGACGCCGGTGATCCGCTGCCGACCTGCAAGCCGCTCGGCGTCGAGATCTACCAGCCCACACCCGAGCTGCTCACTGGCTGGGAATCGCCGGCGTCCGCCAGCTACCAGGGTAATCACGGTATGTCACGACCAGTATTTGGTCACGAATAACACAGGGGGAAACGATGAACGACCTTGAACAAGCCCTAACTGAGGCGATCAAGCGACGCGAGGCGGACTGGATCGACCTCTGGCGTGATCTGGTCAACTGCGATTCCGGCACCTATAACAAGGATGAAGCCGATCGAGCCGGGGGCATCCTCGCCAAAGCGGTCGGCGATCTCGGCTTCGCAGCCGAGCGCGTGCAGCAAAAGCAGTTCGGCGATCATGTCCTGGCACGCAAGCCGGGCAGCGGCTCTCGGAGGCTCCTCTTCATCGGCCACTTCGATACCGTCTTCCCGCGCGGCACGGTGAAAGAGCGGCCGTTCACGATCAAGGGCGACAAGGCAACCGGCCCCGGCGTCAGCGATATGAAGGGCGGTCTCGCCGTCATGATCGCTGCCCTCAGCGCGCTGAAGGAGACCGGCGCGCCGCTCTGGGACGACGTCTCGCTCACCACGATCTTCAACAGCGACGAGGAGATCCTGTCGCCAACCTCGCGACCGGTCATCGAGGCCGAAGCCAAGAAAGCCGACACCGTCTGTGTGCTCGAACCGGCCCGCCCCGGTGGCGAATACACCTTTGTGCGCAAGGGTGCCGGGATGTTCAAGTACAGCGTCACCGGTCGCGCGGCGCATTCCGGCGGCGCGCCGCAGCAGGGTCGCAGCGCCGTTGAAGAACTGGCCCAGAAGATCATCCGCCTGCATCAGATCACCGACTACGACATCGGCACGACCGTCAATGTCGGCGTCATCGAGGGCGGCATCCGGCCCAACGTCGTCGCCGAGCACGCCGAATGTCGCTTCGATATGCGCGTGCTAACCCATGCCGAAGCGGAGCGCGTGCAGGCGCGCATCAAAGAAATTGCCGCCATGCAGTTCGTGCCCGACACGACGACCGAGTTTAGCGGCGAACTCTTCTTCCCGCCCCTCGAATATCGTCCGCGCAACGAACAACTCTTCTCATGGGTCCAGGAAAGCGCCCGCAAGCTCGGGCTGGAAATGAAGAGCATCGTCTCGGGCGGCGGCTCCGACGGCAACACGGCCGGTCAATTCGCGCCGCTCATCGACGGCATGGGCGTCGAAGGCGACCACGCTCACTCCGACCGCGAAATCGCCACCGTCTCCTCCCTCGTCCGCCGCGCCTCAGTGCTGGCGCTCTTCCTGAACACGTGGCACGAGCGGGCAGAACAGGTGGCCGCGATCCAGGATTGAGCGGCAATCGACGTACCATTGTGGTTGTGCTACACCCCAGATGCGGATGCCAGGACCGCACGGTGTTGCAAGCTTCTCTGAGCACGGAGCGCACACGGCCACGATCGTCTTCTGAGCACGGGGAACATGTAAAAAGATGCGCCGAGCGGTTCGTTAAACCGCTCGGCGCATCTTTGGAGAGTCTAACCCGATATCGCTAAAACAGAATCGGGCGGGCAGGTATCTACGATTTGGAGATTGAAATCCCGAGAAAGATTCCCACGATGAATCCGATGGATCCAGCCGCCATCGTTGCCATCATCCCGGCATTAGATGCGGCGGTCGTCGCCGTCAAGCCTGCCTGCGCAGCCGCCTGAGTTGCAGCCTGTCCAGCTTGGGTCGCCGCCTGCGTCGCCTGAGCACCAGTCTGTGCCGCCTGCATCGCCGCGAAATCAATCTTCAACTTCTCTAGTTCTTTTCGCGTGTCGGTGTCATCTGGCATTGTCGCCTCTTCCTTCATTTCGTTCATCAGCGGTCCTCTTCGATTGGAATAGCATCCGCTTCTGAGACATACAGTTGATCGACCATACCCCCGCTCCGGGAGTTATCCGTATTACGCATGAAGTGGGCCACGTT
>JAICWZ010000453.1 GCA_025966355.1 Thermomicrobiaceae bacterium | reverse complement strand
GGCCGAGATCAGCGTGCCGGTCATCGAGCCCGACGAGGTGACCGATCTGGTCGAGGCGGCCAGGGCGGCAGACGATATTGACCTCTTCACGACGCACGTCTCCGACGTCGATCTGAGTGGCATTAGCCTGGACGATCCGGTCCGTCTGTATTTACGCGAGATCGGGCGCGTACCGCTTCTGACCGGTGTGCAGGAAGTCGCGCTGGCGCAGGCGATGGAGCGGGGCGAGTATCTGCTGCGGATTCGTCGCGAGCTGTGTGACGACAATCCGGCGTCGCTTTCGTCCGCCTTCGTTGCGCGCGTCATCTACGAACGCTTCAAGTCCCAGTTCCCGATTGCCCGGGCGCTCTACGAAGCCGCCTTTCCAAACCGCCCGGCGGCAAACAAGTCGCGCGTGCTGGCCGATGTGCTGCCGCTGGCACTCATTCCGGAGCAGGCGATTTCGGATGTTGCCGCGCGCTTCGGGATCAGTCCCGAATCGATTGAAGAAACGCTCCGTTCGAAGCGGATCGAGTTCGATCTGTTGCCGGCCGAAGTGCAAGAGATGATCCAGCCGCTCGATCGCTGGCTCGATGACGACGCGCTCGAAGCGACGCTGGTCGCCGTCGAAGGGCAGCTCGATCGGAAATGGCGCGAAGTCGCCGTGCGCGGCGAGATCGCCCGGAAGAAACTGACCGAGGCAAACCTGCGTCTGGTTGTCAGCGTGGCCAAGAAATACGTCGGTCGTGGCATGTCGATGCTCGATCTGGTGCAGGAAGGCAACCTCGGACTCATCCGAGCGGTCGAGAAATTCCAGTACCACAAAGGCTTCAAGTTCTCGACCTACGCCACCTGGTGGATTCGCCAGGCGATCACGCGTGCCATCGCCGATCAGGCGCGCACCATCCGCATTCCGGTGCATATGGTCGAGACGATCAATCGGCTGATCCGGGCATCTCGGCGCTTGCAGCAGGAACTCGGCCGCGAGCCGACCTCCGAAGAGATCGCGCTCGATATGGGTCTTTCCTCCGACAAGATTCGCGACATCATGAAGATCTCGCAGGAACCGGTCTCGCTCGAGATGCCGATCGGCGAGGAAGAAGACAGCAACCTCGGCGACTTCATCGAGGACTCCAAGGCGATGGCGCCGTCGGACGCGGCCTCTCTGGTCGTGCTCAAGGAGCAGGTCGAAGCCGTGCTCTATTCGCTCTCCGAACGCGAACGCCGTGTGCTCGAACTCCGTTTCGGACTCGACGACGGCCGCAGCCGGACGCTCGAAGAGGTTGGCAAAGAGTTCGGCGTCACACGCGAGCGCATTCGCCAGATCGAGGCGAAGGCGTTGCGTAAATTGCGCCATCCCACCCGCAGCAAGAAGCTCCGCGACTTCCTCGAGTAGAATTGACCGTTGGCGGTGGGTGAGCAGCCCTCACCCCCGGCCCCTCCCCCGTCTCAAACGGGAGAGGGGAGAAGATGCGCGGCTGTGGCCGCGCTATTCTTGTTGATCTGAACATAAGCAACCAGGAACACGTCCACGTTTGCATAAAGTCACTCCTCGCCCGCGGGATGCGGGAGAGGGGCCGGGGGTGAGGGCCGCATGTTCTACGACCGCGCCAAGATCTATCTGAAAGCCGGGGATGGCGGCAATGGTGCTGTCAGCTTCCGGCGCGAAAAGTATGTGCCGTTTGGCGGGCCGGATGGCGGTGACGGCGGCCGTGGAGGACACGTCTACCTGCGTGTCGACCCGCACCTGAATACGCTGATTTCGTTCAAGTACAAGCTTCATTTTCGCGCTGACTCAGGGGTCAATGGACTCGACGGCAAACGGACCGGTGCGCAGGGCCAGGATATGTACATCGACGTTCCGCCCGGCACGGTTGTGCGTGACGACGAGACCGATGACGTCATCGCCGATCTCGTTGAGCCGGGTGAAACGTTCCTTGTCGCACGTGGCGGTCAAGGTGGCATGGGAAACCAGCACTTTGTCTCATCGACCCGCCAGGCTCCGCGCGTTGCCGAAAAGGGCGAACCGGGCGCCGAACGGTGGATTCGCCTCGAATTGAAAGTGATCGCCGATGTCGGACTGGTCGGCTTGCCGAACGCCGGCAAATCGACGCTGCTGGCCGCCTCCAGCGCGGCGCGTCCGAAGGTCGCCGATTACCCGTTCACAACGCTCGAGCCGAGTCTCGGCGTCGTGCAGATCGGCCGGCCGGGCAGCCCGACGTTCGTGATGGCCGATATTCCGGGGTTGATCGAAGGCGCCGCCGAGGGGATCGGCCTCGGTCACGAGTTCCTGCGCCATATCGAGCGCACACGTCTGGTGATTCACCTGCTCGATGGTTCGGGAGGCCTCGAAGGACGCGATCCGCTCGATGATTTTCGGGCGATCAACGAAGAACTCGCCGCCTATTCTCCGGAACTCGCGTCGAAGCCGCAGATCGTCGCCATCAACAAGGTTGATCTGGTCGAAACGCGTGACAACCTCGACTACCTGACCGAACTGCTG
>JAICWZ010000471.1 GCA_025966355.1 Thermomicrobiaceae bacterium | reverse complement strand
CTCGATCTTGGCGACGATGCCGCACTGCCCGCCGTGCCGTTCGAGCTCGTCGCGCACCATCTGGATATCGGCACCGCAGGTTACAAAGCTGACGCCGAGATATTCGAGTCCGGCTTCGGCGGCGAAGGCGATATCGGCCGCTTCCTGTGAAGTAATGCACCGTGGCGGAAGTTTCGCGCCGGGCACCGTGATGCCCTGGCGTCCGCGCAGGTTGCCGGAACGGATCACCTGCGCCCGCACGACATCGCCGGTGCGCGCGGTTGTGTGCAGTTCAATCAGGCCATCCATGAAGAGCACCCGCCGATCGGGCGTGAGCTGGGCGAAGAGATTGGCGTCGTCGATCGAGATTCGCTCCGGAGTGAGTTGGGCGTCACCGGGAACAAGCTCGATCTCCTGGCCACGACGCAGTGAGATCGTTTCGCCATCGGGGAGCGGTCCGGTGCGCGGCTTTGGCCCGCCGAGATCCTGCAGGATGGCGACGCAGCGGCCGGTTTCGCGGGCGGCGGTACGAATCGTCTTGACGATGCCGCGCCGGACATCAATCGTGTTGTGGGCGGCGTTGACGCGGACGACATCGACACCCGCTTCGAGAAGCGACCGGAGCGTCTCCGGGTCCCACGATGCCGGACCGATCGTCGCGACAATCTTGGCGTTTCGCCTTGCGGTTGGCTCGATCATGCATCGGCTCCTCGCGTTGCACACAGGATGATTTAGACTGGTTTTCGACCTCGCTACAATACCACAGCTGGCGAGCGCCTTGAGTTGATTCGACCACCGCCTTACGATGTACGTGGTGAATCGTCCAGGAGTTTGATCTGGATCGACGAGAGGATGAGGCGATGGCGATCGAATTGACCAGCTGCAAGATCGAGAAGCCGGACGACCTCAATCTCATTTTCGGGCAGAGCCATTTCATCAAGACGGTCGAGGATCTGCACGAGGCGCTGGCTGGATCGATCGGCGGTCTGAAATTCGGGCTGGCATTCAGCGAAGCCTCCGGCGACCGGCTGGTGCGCACGAGCGGCACCGACGATGAACTGGTGGCGCTCGCGGCCAAGAACGTGCTTAACATCGCGGCCGGCCACTGCTTTCTCATCTTCTTGCGCGACGCCTTCCCGATCAACGTGCTGCCGGCCATCAAGGCGGTGCAGGAAGTCTGTGGGGTCTTCTGCGCAACGGCCAATCCGGTCGAGGTCATCCTGGCCGATACCGGCGAAGGTCGGGCGGTGCTCGGTGTCGTCGATGGCTTCAAACCGTTGGGTATCGAGACCGATGAAGATGTACAGGCGCGGCAAGCGCTCCTGCGTCGTTTCGGATATAAGCTGGGTGGGTAATTTGACCACCGGCGTGCCGACAAATGGTGAGAGCGTCGGTTATTTCAGACGTTTACGTGAGCGTCTTGCCGTTCGTGGTGGTATTGGTGCGCCCACTCGGGTACAATGCCAGGCTGGGGTAGTCCTTCCACGAAGAGGCGAAACCTTGGGCTGGAAGGATTTCGCGCTATACAGGGTTGAGAGTAGATAGAACGGTGACGATGTCTTGCGCGGCTACAGTCGGTTTTCGCCGAGCGCTACACCGACGCCGTTCACATTACTCCTACACAATAGGATCAATTTCAGGCTGGAGGCGTAGTGCATGACAAGCTCTGGCGGTAGTCGGATAAAGGAGCTTGCGCTGGAGAAGGATGAACTGGTCGATCTTTATCGCCAGATGATACTGATCCGTGAGTTCGAAGAACACGCGGAGGAGCAGTACGCTCATGGCAAGATCGCCGGTTTTCTCCATGTCTATATCGGCGAAGAGGCGACCGGTGTCGGCGTGGTGTCGGCGATGCAGGATCGGGATCACCTGATCACGCACTACCGGGATCACGGTTATGCGCTGGCACGGGGTGTCACTCCCGACGCCGCCATGGCCGAGTTGTTTGGAAAAGCGACCGGTGTCGTCCATGGCCGGGGCGGCTCGATGCACTTCAGCGATGTCAGCAAGAATTTCTGGGGCGGCTACGCCATCGTCGGCGGTCTCATTCCATTGGCGACCGGCCTGGCGTTCGCAAGTAAGTATCAAGAGCAAGATTCGGTCGTCGTCTGTGTCTTTGGCGACGGCGCCACCAACACCGGTGCCTTCCATGAGGCGGCGAATATGGCTTCGGTCTGGAAGTTGCCGGTTATTTTCCTCGTGGAAAACAATCTGTATGGCATGGGCACGGCGGTAGAACACGTATCCGCAGTGACGGACATGTCGCGTAAGGCGATCGCCTACGACATTGCGGCGGCGCGCGTCGATGGCCAGGATGTCCTTGCGGTGCGTGAAGCAACCCAGGCCGCTCTGGAACATTGCCGCTCAGGGAACGGGCCGTTCCTGCTGGAGTCGCTCACCTACCGCTTCCGCGGCCACTCGTTG
>JAICWZ010000101.1 GCA_025966355.1 Thermomicrobiaceae bacterium | reverse complement strand
TTATCATCTACGAACGCCCAGCCCTGCATATTGGCCGGTGTAACGACGACGGTCGTACTCGACGCCGCGAATCCGCCCAATGCCGGAAATGCCATCAACCCGACCACCATAGCGATGGCCGTAAGCAACTTACGCATGGACTCTTCCCCTCCCTCAGAGACCAAGTAATCAACGATCGTAACCTGTTCTCGTTCGAGCCGTTCCACCTTCCTTTCCGCCGCGTGCCCGAACACGGCCTGACCATATAGTACTTTTGGGCTAGAACTCCTTGAGAATAATACGGCATAGCGAATCCATTGACAATGACAGAAGCGAGTATCAAGTGCCCAAATCGAAAACGCGAGCGTGTGCGACGTAGATCGGATGGGAAGCATCAAGCAAGATGCTTGTAGCGGCAGGGCGTGCTTCTGTGCCTGGCTATTGACCGTGCTCGCCTCGACATCTACCGTACACAGCAAGACTCTGGTGCATGATTTGGCCTTCAGTCGTTCAAGAATCGATAGGGTGTCGCCATGAAGATCCTGCTGACCGGCGCGACCGGCTTCGTACCGTCAAATCTTGTGCTGCATTTCTACGAGGCGGGCGATACGGTCGTCGCCTTCGATCGGAATGAGCCGGAGGCGCGGCTCATGCGCGAACTGGGCACCGGCTCGGAAGCGCGCGTCACCTTCGTGCAGGGCGATATTCGCGAGGCGGCGACGATCGAGCGGCTCTTCGCCGAGCATCAGCCGACGCATATCGTGCATGCGGCCGCGATTACGCCGACGCTGGAGATGGAGCGCGCTGATCCGCGCCAGATCCTCGATGTGAACTCGGCAAGCACGATTTCGCTGCTGCAAGCGGCCGCGAAGCATGGTGTCGAGCGCTTCATCTACTTCAGTTCGGTCTCGGTCTACGAGCGGCGTGACGCGACGGACTACGTCGTCGACGAAGACGGCCCGCTGCATCGCGGCGACCGGATGTATCCGCTCTCCAAGATCACCGGCGAACGGCTCTGCCACTGGGCGCAGGCGCACTATGGACTCGACGTGCGCATCGTGCGGCCCGGCACGGTCTACGGCCCATATGAGCGGCCGACCGGTGCGCGTGAGTCGATGTCGAGCGCATACCTGGCGGCTCATCTGGCGCTGGCCGGCGAAACGCTCAAGCCGAACGCGCCGCACGTGACCCAGTCCTGGATCCACGCCGCCGACGTCGCTAAAGGCGTGCGCCTGCTGCTCACGACGCCTGAACTGCCGCATGACACGTTCAACCTCGCTGGCGAGCCGGTGCCGCAAGCGCGCCTGATCGCGGCGGTCGCGGCAGCCATCCCTGGTACCAATGTCGAATGGGTCGCCAGCGAAGCCGAAGCCAACATCCCGCTCTCCGCCGATTCCGGCCGTCTCACCTTCGACAACCGCCGCCTCTGGCGCGCCACCGGCTTCGAGCCGAGCTATCGCATCGAGACGGGAATCGAGCAGTATGTGGACTGGTTGCGGTCGGCTGACACGGCGGATCGTTCTTAGTCCCCGCTGGGACTTCGTCTACGGAGACCGGGACCTCGGTCCCGGCGCCGTCGATCCCAGGCGCGGACGTTATCCGCTCAACTCCGCATACCGAAAGCACTCCTCGCTGTGGTCGTTGACCATGCCGACGCTTTGCATGAAGGCGTAGCAGATGGTGGTGCCGACGAAGGTGAAGCCGCGCTTCTTCAGCGCCTTCGAGAGCGCGTCGGATTCGGGTGAGTGCGTCAGGTTCTCACGTAGCGGCTCGGTGCGCGCGAGCGGAGCGCCGCCGGTGAACGACCAGATGAAGCGCGAGAAGCCGCCCTCGGCCTGCTGGAGTTCGAGGAAGGCGCGAGCGTTGCGCACGGCGCCGTTCACCTTCAGTCGGTTGCGGACGATGCCGGGATTGGCCAGCAGTCGAGCGATATCAGCGTCGCTATAGGCCGCGATCCTCCGGGCCTCCCAGTTATGAAACGCGTGGCGAAAATTCTCGCGTTTGTTGAGGATCGTCGACCAGGAAAGCCCCGCCTGGAAGCCTTCGAGCATCAGCCGCTCGAAGAGTTCGTCGTCGTCGTAGCAAGGGACGCCCCACTCCTCGTCGTGATAGGCGACCATCAGCGGGTCGCTGCCCGCCCAAACGCAGCGCTGCACGGTGGTCGACATGGGCGCTCCTTTCGTCGGCTCTTCTTTAAAGAAAGAAGGTCGGGGTCGTTTCGATGTACTGCGCGAAACGGCCGAACGGCTTATCGCTCATCAGGTACGAGAAAAACGGGTCGAGCCGGAAACCGCGCCCGAGCAGATGGGCGATCGCGGATTCGTTCATCATCGGCACGACGACGCTGAACGTCTCGTGCCCGGCACGCGCGACCATCGCTTCGGCATGCGCCAGCACCACGGGAAAATCGGCTGGATCGAGGAGCGCGAACGGCCCGCTCTGCCGACCGGCGTAGCCGTAGCCGGCCACGTTACCCTGACGCCGATAGATCCACCCTGGCCGATCCGCCACCAGCCAGCGATGATCGACGGTTCTGCGATGCCCGAGCACGACATCGTCGATCTCGTCGAGCGCCTGCAACATCTCCTTGCGGCCTGTGAGCGGTTCGAAGCTGAGATCGGTTGAAAGCGGCGCATCCCGCGGCGGTCGCGCGAAGCCGTAGTTCGGAAAGCGAATGGCGACCCCGGCCTTCAGATAGCATGCCAGCGCTGGCAGATCCGGCGTCGAAAGGATGCAGCGGGTCTCCGACGTCTTCTTGGGAAAGGCGCGTCGCAGCAGTTCGGCACCGATGCCGATGCCCTGCGCGTCCGGCAGCACGAAGAGTTCGGTCAGCTCGCGTAGATCGCCGCGCACGATCGAGCGGGCAACGCCAACGATTCGACCCTGCTGCTCCGCGACCCAGAACTGATCGGCCGTCTCGGAGAGATGGCGATAGAGCGAGCACTGCGCCTCCAGTTCGCGCTCGATCCCGGCCTCGTCGATCGGCGTGTCGCTCCAGCCGTGCCGTCGCGCGAGGTCATCGAAGGCACGCTCACCGACCTCGTTGATGGCGCGGGTATCGGCATCGGTCGCCGGTCGATAGGCAACGTCGGAGGCTGCCACCTGACCCCTAAGCCACCATCTCGCGACCGGCGTCGAGCTTCCGATAGTCGCCACTACTGATGATCTCGCGCAGATGCTGCACCACCTGCCAGAGTTCGTGATACGACGTATACAAAGGGATCGGCGCCAGACGCACGATGTTCGGCGGCCGGAAGTCGGGGATGACGTTGCGCGCCTTGAGCGCCCGCGCGATCTGCGGACCGTGCTCGTGCTCGACGGCCACATGCCCGCCGCGACGCTCCGGCTCGCGCGGTGTGCCGATTCGGTAGCCATAATCTTGATTCGTCAGACCCGAGCGCTCGATCATCTCCATCAGGTAGTCGGTCTGCGCCAGTGAGGTGGCGCGCAATTTCTCGATGCCCGCCTCGCCGATGATGCGCAGCGAGCCGATCAATGGCGCCGCCGAGAGGACCGGGATCGTGCTGATCTGCCAGGCACCGGCACCGGCCGCGCTTTCCCAGCTGTGCAGCATGTCGAACTGGCGCTCTTTCTGATAACCCCACCAGCCGCTCAGCCCAGGCAGTCTGTCGAAATGCTTTCGATTGACATAAAGACCACCGACGCTGCCGGGACCGGCGTTGAGATACTTGTAGTTGCACCAGAAGGCGAAATCTACGCCCCATTCATCGAAGCGATGCGGAATGACACCGGCCGAATGGGCGCAATCGAAGCCGATCGGGATGTCGTGCTCGTGGGCAGCGGCGGTCAGGCGCGCCATATCGAGCAGTTGTCCGGAGCGATAGAAGACCGACGGCAGCAATACCAGTGCGACCTCGTCGCTCATGGCGGCGATCAGGTCGTCTTCACTCACGGTGCGACCGTCGCAACTCGGCACCAGCACGAGATCGGACTCCTGATCGCCATGTTGAAGCGCGATCTGGCTGCGCAGCGCGTAAACATCGGAGGGGAAATCGAGTTCGGTGGCGATGATCTTCCGACGCGTGCCGGACGGCCGGTAAAAGGTCGCGACCAGATTGTGCAAGTTGACGGTGGTGGTGCCGGTGACGATGACTTCGTCCGCGCCTGCGCCGAAGAGCGGTGCGGAGAGTTCGCCAAGCTGCTCACCGAGGAAGAACCAGGGCGGATCGGCCTTCAGCCAGCCGTTGATGCCAAGATTCTTCCATTCGGCCAGCGCCTTCAGCACCGCGTCTTCGGCATCTTTCGAGAGAAGCCCGAGCGAGTTGCCATCGAGATAGATGACGCCCGGCTGTCGGTAGAAGCGCTCGCGAAAACGGGCCAGCGCGTCGCGTTCGTCCAGCTCGCGTGCATGGGCTTCGCTGGTGAATCGCAGGTTGGTGGGGGAATCTGGCATCCGTGCCTCCGTCTTGCTCTCGGTGGAATCGCTCCGCGCCGCACACCGGCAGCAGGATCAGCCAATCATACCGGCTTTCGTTCGATTGTCACTTTGAAAGTGATACGCGCAAGACCGCATTCTGCTGTAGGATGAAGGTGGCGCGGGCGCGCCGAACTGGTGGCGGATCAATACAGAAATGGTGTGAGTCGCGGCATGAGTAGCTCCTCGAAAGCCGAGCAGGTTTCGCTGGCCAGCCTTCATTATGAACACCCGAACCTGGCGCTCAATGAGGCAGATGTTTCGGCGGATCCCTTCGAGCAGTTCGCGCTCTGGCTCGGTGAGGCGTTGGCGCAGGGTGGCAGCGAAGCGAACGCCATGACCGTGGCGACCGCGACGCCGGACGGTATCCCCTCGGCTCGCACGGTACTGCTCAAAGGCTTCGACGAGCGTGGCTTCGTCTTTTACACCAACTACGAAAGCCAGAAGGGGCATGAGCTGACCGAAAATCCGCGCGCGGCGCTTCTCTTCCACTGGCATGTGCTGCAGCGACAGATCCGCATCAACGGCACCGTCGAACGGACCAGTGTCGAAGAGTCGGAAGCCTATTTTCATAGCCGGGCACCCGGCAGCCAGCTCGGCGCGGCCGCTTCGCACCAGAGCACCGTCATCCCGAATCGTGAATGGCTTGAAGCGCGCCTGCGCCAGCTCGAAGCGGAATATGGCGAGGGTGAGGTGCCGCTGCCCGCCTACTGGGGTGGCTTCCGCGTCACTCCCCTCTCCTTTGAGTTCTGGCAGGGCCGCCCCAGCCGCCTGCACGACCGCCTGCGCTATTCACTGCAACCCGATGGCAGCTGGCAGATCGAGCGGCTCTCGCCGTAGCGTCGAGGTTGTGGGCTAAAACGCCGTCACCTTCGTCGGCCTGATCTGGATGGCGACGGAGTAGCCATCGGCGAACTGCTCCGGCGTCGCGCCGAGTCGTTTGAAGCTCTCGCGGTATTTGTCGATCATGCCCGGCACCCCGGTCGCTTTGGGGGCGTTCGGATCGATCGTGGCGCGACCGCTCAGGCGAACGACCTGATTTCCCTGCGGATCGGTGTTGAAATTGAGGGCGACGCGTGGGTTCGCTTCGATATTCCGCACCTTCGGCTTGTTCGGCTGCGAATAGATCAGCACCGTCTCGCCATCCCAGTAGAACCAGACCGGCACCGACTCCGGCTGACCCTTCGGGCTGACCGTCGTGAGCCAGATGACCTCTTCGTCACGGAGTTTCTGCGCGGCCAACCGGCCGGTCTTGCTGTTGTCGACCATATCGTCGTCGTTGTCCTTTCATCGGCACGAAGTCGTGTTCGGTTCAACCGACGCACCGGAATTGTTGTTCCCGGATGGAGAATGGGAAACATACGACCAGCGTGGAGCCGTTGTGAACCAACCGTCAGGGCGTTTCCTCAAACACGTCCGCGCTCGACCGACGCCCTGGGATAAATCCACAGGGCTAAGAAGACGAAGTCCACCAAAGGGACTGAACTGTATACGCGTGATTCTAACGCTTCGTTGTCAACCTGAACCGCCTTGAAGGCTTTCCATCTCGTTCTGCGGCATTATTTGGAACCCGAGAGAGATGCTTCGGTTGCGGATCCAGCATGATAAGGTGACGAACAGCGCGGGATACAACGAACGTACGCATGTCAAGTCCCTTTAGTGGACTTCGTCTTCTTAGCCTTGTGGATTTATCCCAGGGCGTAGGCCGGGCAACAATGTGCTGCTCGAAGGTGCGGGCGTGCACACGAAACCGGCATTGACACTGGCCATTGAGTTCTTCGAACACTATCCAAGAAACACAAACGGGGAGCAGAAGCGCCCCCCGTTTGTGTGGGATCCGGAGTATGCGAGGTTAGTAGGTTTGCAGGTAGCGGTCGACTTCCCAGCTGCTGACGTGACGCCGGAAGGCGTCCCACTCCTGCTTTTGCGCTTCGATGAGTCGCTCGAAGACGTGCTCGCCGAGCGCGTCGCGCAAGACGTCGTCCTGCTCCAACTCAGCGATCGCCTCGCCGAGTGTGGCCGGGAGGGTTGCGACATTGCGGCGGCGCAGATCTTCTTCGGTGAAATGGTAGAGATTCTCTTCGACCGGCTCCGGTAGCGGCAGTTCGTTCTCGATGCCATCGAGCCCGGCTGCCAGCATGACGGTGTAGGCGAGATACGGATTGGCCGAGGGATCGGGGCAGCGCAGCTCGATGCGGGTCGCCGGGGTGCGACCGGCGCGGAGTGCCGGAATGCGGATGAGCGCCGAACGGTTCTGACGTGCCCAGCTGACGTAGACCGGAGCCTCGAAACCGGGCACCAGTCGCCGGTAGGAATTGACCAGCGGCGCCAGCACGGCCGTCATGGCGCGCGCATGCTTGAGCTGACCGGCGATGAAATGCTTGGCCGCGTTCGAGAGTCCATAGCCATCATCGGTATCG
>JAICWZ010000011.1 GCA_025966355.1 Thermomicrobiaceae bacterium | reverse complement strand
GGCCGCAGCGCCCAGCCGGTCGGCGAAAAGCTCTGGCGGCTCGGCGAAGCGCATCAGGTGATCGTTATTTCGCACCTGCCGCAAGTCGCCGGCTTTGCCGAGTCGCATTACAAGATCACCAAGCTTGATCGCGAGGGACGTACCGAGACGAGCATCGACTTGCTCGATGCCGCCGAGCGCCTGGATGAACTGGCGGCCATGTTTGACGGCCAGCCGCCGACGCCGGAATCGCGTGAGAACGCCCGCGCCATGCTTGAACGGATCGATCGCTGGAAGCGCGAACGGCTTGCGGCGTCGCCGGTCGGCTGAATCGGCAATGCCCGATGGTATACTCGCCGCGTGCTCGAACGTGATGCTTTATCGCCATATGATCGAATCGAGGGATAGATGCAGCCGAATATGAAGATGCTGCAGCAGATGCAGAATCGCATTCAGAAGATGCAGCAAGAGCTGGAAGAAACGACGGTTGAGGGCACCGCCGGCGGTGGTGCGGTGCGTGTGTCGGTCAACGGTCTCCGTACCGTTCAGTCGGTCAAAATCAACCCCGACGCCGTCGATCCATCCGACATCGAGATGCTCGAAGACATGGTCCTGGCCGCCATTCAGGAAGCGATGAAAACTGCCGAAGATCTGGCCGCCAACAAGATGTCCGCCATCACCGGCGGCATCAATATCCCTGGGTTGATGTAACCCCCGCGATTCCCTGCGTCTGCTCCTCGCGCCGCGTGGGCGTGTTCCGCGCGGCGCCACAGCGACCTCTGCCCTTCGGCCATCTCTCTTGCACATTGGACAGCCGCCCGAGACGTACGCGAAAATAGCGGTACATTCGCTTGAACCTTTGCCGCATTCGGCAGAGATAACGGAACCACCGGAGGATGCATGGTACGACTCGGCGTCATGATCGAAGCGCAAGAGGGCCTCACCTGGCAGCGCTGGCAACGAATCATCGAAACGGCGGAAACGAACAACTTCGATTCACTCTGGCGCTCCGATCATCTCTTCTCGGTGATGGGCGTTAGCGAGCGTGACCAGCTCTCACTCTGGCCGTCGCTTACGCTCGTCGCCGCCCGTGATTCGAAGCTGGAATTCGGCGCGCTCGTCTCTCCCACCACGTTTCGCAACCCGGTCATGCTCGCCAAGGACTCGGTCGCGCTCGACAATCTGTCGAACGGCCGCTTCTGGCTCGGCATCGGCGCCGGTTGGAACGAGCGCGAACATGCCGCCTTCGGCTTCCCGCTGCCGCCGCTTAAACAGCGCATGGACCGGTTGGAAGAGTCGATCGAGGCGATCAAGCTGCTCTGGTCGGGCGAGAAAGTGAGCTACCCCGGCGAGCAAATCCAGTTGAATGACGCCCAGATGCGTCCCACCCCGGTGCGCCCGAGCGGCATTCCGCTGCTCATTGGCGGCTCCGGCGAGAAACGGACGCTGCGTATGGTCGCGCGCTTCGCCAACGAGTGGAACTCGAACGCCTCGAACCATGACGTCTACCGTCATAAGGTCGAGGTCCTCGAACAGCATTGCAATGACATCGGCCGGGACAGTTCGGAGATCGCGCGCTCCGTGATGGTCGGCCACATCATCGGCACGACCGACGCCGAAGTACGCCAACGCGCGGCCCGCATTCAGGAGATCATGCCGTCGATGCAGGGGCTGAGCCTTGACGAGGTCATGGAACGCACCCACGATCGCGGCTGGCTCGTCGGGACGCCCGACAAGGTAGTCGAAGACATCCAGACGCTCGCCAATCTCGGCGTCTCGCGCCTCATGCTCCAAACCCACGATCAAGAAGACCTCGCGGCCCTCGAACTCTTCGCCACGGCGATCATGCCCGAGGTGGCGAAGCTGTAGAGCGCCACTCATCCGCAGCCGGCTTGGCTGAAGATCTCACGCGCAAGAAGACACCCCTCTCCCGTGCCGGGGCACCCGCGAGCGGGTCGGGAGAGGGGCAGGGAGTGAGGGCGGCTCGCGCCCTACTTCCCTTCGATCTGTCGGATGTGGAGGATCAACTGCCAGCGCTGCTCAGGCGTCAGGATCCCCTTGAACGGCGGCATCTTCTGAATGCCGTTGCTCAGATAGTAGTAGATCTCACCGTCACTGAGGCTCACCACCGGATCCTTGGTCAGGTCTCTCGGCAGTGTCAACTGCTGGTCCTTTGGCAACGTCTTATTGACCGCGTTGAAGTAATTGATCATAAAGGCGTTACCTTTGGTGATCTGGTCGGTGGGAGTGTCAGCGCCGAGCCCGTTCTGACCATGGCACTGCGCGCAGTTGATTGAGAAGAGCGCGGCGCCTGCCTTCAGGTTCGCGTCGTTCGCTTCCAACGGGTTCTTCACGTTCTTCGCTTCGTCGACGGTGTAATCGGCCGGCTCAGCGGCGCCGATCTGAACCATCGGCCCATAGGCGAGTGTGTTCATCATTTTCTGGTTGACTTGAATCGCCGTTGACGGCGAATCAATGCGCGGTGGCTCTTCCGCGTGCCACGACACCGAATAGTGCATTTCCGAAAAGAAGTCGATCGGATACTCGTTCGTCGAATTACAGCCGGTGCTGACGATCAGCAAGATCGCCGCTCCAGCGACGGCCAACAAGCGTGGCTGAAACCGCGCGAGCCGAGTCTTCGCTTGTGCGAGACGCCCGACAGCGCGAATCATGCGCTGGCTCCCTTCCGGTTCGCCCGTGCCGGCTGGCTCGCCTTGGTGGCGCGCGCTTCCGCCATGCGGACATCTTCCGCGCCCGTCGCGCGCATCGCCTCGGCCGCGCTGTTCACACTTTCCTCGGGCGAATGCACCAACACCCCGATGTACCCATCGGTGATCCGGGTGTCGTAGATCTCACGGCTGAAACGCGGCATGCGCGATTCGAAGATCGCACCGAGCACCGTGAAGATCACGGCCGCGAGCATCGTGCCTTCGTACATGATGACGACCATCGGCGGGATCGAGAAGAGCGGCTTGCCGTCCGTCACCATCGGGTAGACGACCTGCGTGCCACCGGTGATCAGCAGACCAACCGCGAAGCCGCAACAGGCACCAACCACCGGCCAGAGGCCGAGGCGGCTCGTCGTGTGGTCATGACCGAACGCACCTTCCGGATATGGTGCATTCGAGAGAACCTCGAAGTCCTCACGGTGTATCCCAACTTCGGCGAGTTTGTCGACTCCAGCGACCGCCGAATCGATGTCGCTGTAGAGCCCAAGAACATCGCGTAGTGCCATCCGCCTTCTTCCCCTCTAGAACTCGCGAACGATCGCTGGAATCGACGCTTTGCCGACCTTGATCTCCTGGAGAAAGTTCTGACCTTCCTTTTCCTCCCAGATCGAGACAGGAGGAAAGATCTTAGAGAAACACATGAATAGGAACGGCACGAGCGCGAACGTCCCGAGTATGATCGTTATCTCGACAATACCCGGTCGATAGAAGTTCCAGTCGAACGTCCATTCATACTTGCGCTCGAGCCCTGGAACGACGAGCCAGTACCGCTCTGACCACATACCGATGTTGACCATGATCGAGGTCCAGAACATTAACTTGATGTTGCGCCGGAACTTGCGGAACATCCAGATCGGCACCGGTATAAAGTAGCCGAAGACGAAGATCAGCACCAACATCAGCGTGTAGGGCCATTGTTCGAAGCGCATCTTCATGACCGCCGTCTCGCGCGGGTCCTGATTGAACAGCGCGAAGAAGACATCGAGCATGAAGAAGAAGACCCAGGCCGTCGCGACTACCACGAGCAAGCGCCCGATGGCGTCGAAATGTTCCTCGCGTATGTATTTATCGAACCCGAACATCCAGCGCATGAGCACCATCAGGGTGACGGCCGCCGAAACACCGGAATGGACGGCGCCGATAACGAAGTACGGGGCCCAGACGCTGGTGTGCCAGACCGGATCGAGCGAGAACGAGAAGTCCCAGGAAACGATGCTATGGACGGACACGAAGATCGAGAGCATCAGGGCGGCGAGCAGAAAGCCGGTGGCCGCCTGAATCATCCATTGCCGCTCGTCGTTCTGCCAGCCAAGTGCCAGCACTCGGTACAGGCCCTTGCGCCAGCCGGTTGACCGGTCGCGCAACGTCGCGATGTCCGGCACGGTCGTAATGTAGATGAAGAGGATAGTGCCGGTCAGGTAGGTAAAGACGGCGCTCGGGTCCATTACCAGGGCCGAGCGAACGTCCGGGAAGATGCCACGCCAGAAGTCGTACGGGAAGACCCAGTACGCAGTACGCCACGGACGACCGGTGTGAATGAACGGCAGGGTCATCGCGGTCATCAAACTGAACATCGTCATGACTTCGGCGGCGCGGGTCACCGGCCGGCGCCATTCTGCCTGCGTCAGTCGCAAAATGGCCGAGATCATGACACCCGCGTGACTGATACCGATCCAGAACACGAAGTCGACGATCATGAAGCCCCACATGCCGGGGCGATTCAGACCGGTGACACCAATTCCCCAGTAGAACATCCAGGCGACGGCGAACGCGAATGCCGCCAGGATGGTTCCCAGGACAATGAACCCAATCCACATCCACATCGTGGTCCGCGTTACCGGCAGAAGGAGTTCTTGAATGACCTCCATCTGTGGGAGATTACGCCGCTCTTGCATACCCTTCCTCCACGCGCCTCTCTACGGACCCGATCTTAGTAGTCCGGCTTCCCGATAATGGTCACTTCAACATTGTGGAAACGCCGTCTCGCTCGCAAGCGCGTGCCCTCGGTCATTTCCCAGATCGACGGCACCGGGATGAGCCGCATCGCGAGCATCACGAGCGCGATGCAGGCGGCAATCGCCCCAATGACGATCAACCAATCCAGCACACCCGGGTGAAGCACAGGCGGCAGGGCGTGCAGGCGATCTTCCGTGATGTCCTTATCCGAGAAGGCTGACGAAAAGAGTCGAATGCGATCCGCCAGCAATCCGATCAGGACGCCGCTCGATACGATGAACGGTCCGACACGCCCACGCCGCAGTTTCGTCCACATCAGCAAGACGAGCGGGCTGATGAAGCAGAGCGCGAAGGCGGCCACGAAATACCAGAGATACGAATCGAAATAGAGCAGCCGAATCTGCAGGATCTCCCACGGCATACGGCCGTACCACGGAATCACGAAGTCCGTCCAGATGAAGTACGCGAACAGGAGTCCGAGTGCGAGCTGAATCTTGGCCAGCGCGAAGAACTGCTCGCGGCCGAGGTAATCTTCGGCACCGCCCCAGAGTCGCATGATTGACGCCGTCACGACGACGACGGCGACACCACCGCCGAATCCGCTGATCGCGAAATAGGCCGGGAAGATGGCGCTCTTGTAGCCCGGGATCAGGCTCATGATGAAGTCGGCCGCGATCACCGTCATCGTCCCGATGTACATGACGACGTAGAACGCGCCGAGATAGGCGACGGCCCGCTCGATGACGCGCCACTGCGACTGCGTACCGAAAAAGCCCTCGGCTTTGCGTGTCAGCCAGTTCGCGCTGCCGTCTTCGATCTGCGCTCGCGCGATCGCCAGGTCCGGAATCGAACTGACGTAGAGCAGCGCGTAGCCGGTAAAGGCGAGCCCGAGAACGAGAATGGCATCCCAGAGATAGGGCGCTGCCCACCAGCCGAACCAAATCGTTGGCCGGCCGTGCGTGTTCGGTACCGTCCACATGAGGAGCAGGAAAAGAATGGCCGGGACGATCATCGCGGCCGCCCAGATCTCCGAGATCCGGTCAATCGGTCGACGCCAGTGCGCGCGGGTCAACCGCCCAGCCACGCAGACGCAGGGCGCCGCGGCAACCGTCGACATGATGTAACCGAACGCGACCGCGACGTAGCCCCAATTCTCACGATCGCCCCAACCGGACGCGATCGCCTGGACGATCAATGCGATGATCCCGATCACCGTCAGGATCGCCAGAATGATCAGGCTGATGCGATACCACTGGCCCTTCGCCCGCAGGCGCTGCAAACCGTCGCGGACGAGTTGGCCGGGGGTATAATCCCACGCTCTCGTCACCGGCGATGGTTCAGGAACGTGATGGCCGCCGGTTACTGTTGCCATAGCGGTCCCCTCCCGCCTCTCTCGTTGTCAGCGCTCGGCAATGCCTTGTGAGCGCGCGCGAACAGGCTTCTCATCGCCTGATCTTCCCATCTCGCCAGCGAATCGCTCAACCGACTGCCACCGTTTCCTTGACTCGGGTGTACTGCGACGAGTCAAAGTACTTGTGCTTGCTGTCTTCCGGCAGCGGGTCGGCGTCGATCTTCTTCAAGTAGACGACCGCCGGGTTCGTCCCGAGGTCGGCCAGGAGCTGGTAGCCACGCTTGGTGCTGGCGACCGTTTTCGCCACTTCGCTGTCCGCGTTGTTCAAGTCCCCGAAGACGATGGCACGAGTCGGGCAGGCTTGCGCGCACGCGGTGGTGAAATCACCATCTTTCACGTCGCGTCCCTGCAACTGAGCACTCTGCTCGGCGTGGTCGATGCGCTGAATGCAGAAGGAGCACTTCTCCATCACGCCACGGCTCCGCACCGCGACCAGCGGGTTGAGCTGCTGCTTCAGGCTATCCGGCCACTTCGGCTCCCAGAAGTTGAAGAAGCGCACATGCCAGTGACAGTTGACTGAGCAATAGCGAGTGCCGATGCAGCGATTGTAGACCTGGAAGTTGAGCCCCTGATCGGTGTGATACGACGCGTAGACCGGGCAGACCGGTTCACACGGCGCGTTCTCACACATCATGCACGGCACCGGAATGTAGCGTGCCTTGACGTTCGGGAACTCGCCCTCCCAGTACCGCTCGACGCGAATCCACTCAATCGCGCGCCGCTGCTGGAAGTTCTCCTCGGTATTGATCGGGATGTTGTTTTCGGCCTGGCACGCCACGACACACGCCTGACACCCCGTGCATAAATCCAGGTCGATCGTCATTCCCCAACGATGCGCCACTTCGGCTCCTCTCGCCCCTCCGGGTCCCACTCGTCAACCGGACTATTCAGCCGCCTCAACCTCGATGATCGGGAACTCTTCCAACTGGTAGGCCGGCACCGATCCTTCGAGTCGCGGGACTCGAACCTTCTTGTTGGCCTTCTTGATCGAAACCTTCGTCGCGGCCCACGCCAACGCGCCGGTTTCCGCTTCCGTTTGCGCCGCGATGAACGCGAACGGATTTTCGCCACGTTTTTCCGCATAGCGCGAGAAGATGACGTGGCCCTGGCCGAACGGCACCAGGAGCACATCGGTCGGCGCCGAAGGGTTCATATACACCGCGACTTCCACCGATCCCGTCGACGTCGTCAGCTTGACGATATCGCCCGTCTCGACGCCAAGCTTCTTGGCGGTCGACGTGTTGACATCAACCCAGGTCGACCAAACGTTCGTTGAGATCGGCTCCGGCAGCGCCTGCAACCACGGCAAATGCGAATTCTCGCCGTAACTCAGCGAGTTCGTCGGATACGGCAGCAGATAATACTCGCCGTTGCCGTCGAACTTTGGTTCGGCCGCATTGGTTGGCTTGGCTGGCGCGGTCGGTGCCGCAGAAGCGGCCTTGTTGGAATCCCACCAGCCGCCCTGGCCCTGCACCGTGACGAAATATTCTTTCGGATCGTCGACGCCGGTGATATTGCCGCCACCAGCCTGTTGCAACTGGCCAACGACGGTGCGGACCAACTCTTCGTTCGTCTTCCAGGGCAGCGAACCGCCGGCCGTCGTCGCCGCGCCGATCAGTAGATCGACGAACGACTTGGCGTCGACGAATGGCTTGACCACCGGCTGTTGCAGCGCGACCGTCGGATAGCCCGGTCCCGGGTCCGGCACATGCAGACCCCAGTCTTCGAGCGTCACCAGCGTCGGCAGCACCAGGTCGGCCTGGGTCGTCGTTTCGTCCAGGAAGTTCGAGAAGCTGACGACTTTGGTTCCGGCGCCAAGCGCGTCCTTCAGACCGATCGCCGGCGGCAAGCCGTAGACCGGATTGGCGTCGTGCACCAGCACCAGTTTGGTACCGCCGCTCTTGATCTTGTCGACGATCGGCTTCCAGTCGCGATAGCTCGTGCCACCGGTCATATTCGGGAGCACATCCGGCAGCGGTGAGTCGGGGTTGAGCATCACTCCGCCCTTGGCCCCCACCGAACCGACAAGATAGTTGAGCGCATAGACGGCCGTCAGATTGAAAAGGCCATTCGTGTGAGCCGCCGCCGACGTGCCGGCCATCGCGATAGCCGGTTTCGCGCCCGCGAACGCCTTCGCCATCTCGGTAATTTGATCGGCGCTGATGCCCGCCTTGCTTGCAACTTTGTCCGGCGCGTAGTCATCGAGCGAGATGCCGTTGTAGATGGATGACGCCGCGCCCTTGTCGACGAGCCCCTGCGAGGTCATCACCTGGGCCAATGACAATGCAACCAGGCCCTCAGTGCCTGGATTGATGTAAACCCATTTGTCCGCGTTCGCGGCCGTCGCCGAAAGCTGCGGCCCGACGTGCCAGTAGCGGCCACGCTTACCGCCCACGCCGGCACGGAAGGCGCCATAGCCGATGCTCAGGTGCACCGGCGAAATCCAGTCGTTCAGGAACTCGGCCCCGAAGTTAAGCAGGAACTGGGCGTTGCCGAGATCGAACGCCGGCAAGTGCTCCGAGCCGAAGACGCGCCGCATCGCCTCACGCAACACGATTCGCTCTTCCGGCTCATAGGTGACATGCTGGCCACCAATCGCTTTCGTGAACTGATCGACGACGGCCGCTTCGGAGCCGGAAACCGGTCCGGTGATCAGGAGCGTGCTCCCTTTGCCGGCGGTGATCATCGAGTTGAATTCGTTCTGCGCATCGCCCCAGGAGAGAGCCGAAAAGCTGCCGGAGCCGCGATCGCCCTTGAGCTTCAGAGGACCACCGATGCGATCCGGGTGATAGAGCTCCTGCACCAGCGACTGCTCCAGCGCGGTCGATCGGCCCATGTTGAGCGGGTAATCCGGATTACCATCGACCTTCTTGGCACGACCTTCGTAGACACGGACGATCAGGCCGGAACCACCAGCGATACCGGGATATGCCGTGGCGTACCAGAGATCGCGGCCGAGCGCGAAATCCTGCGGGTTATCGACCGCGCTTTGGATCTGAAATTCGCGCTTCGGATCACCATCCCCGAACTGACTGAGATCGCAGCCGGTAAAGACAACCGCGCCGGCCCCCGAAGCCGCGACGAGCTTGAGAAAATCACGACGTCGCATCGCACCCTTCCCCATCAGTAGTGGCACGTCGAGCAGTCGGTCGGGGCATTGTTCTCACGATGACACGTAATACAATCGCCCATCCGCAGGTCGCGCACCTGTACGACGGCCCCCGGCGCCATCGACGCGACGTCACCGTGGCAGGTGGCACAGTTGAACCCGGCGTTTATGTGCATCGCGTGAACGAAATGCACGTGGTCGGGCAACTGATGGACGCGCGTCCAGTTGATCGGCGTACCGGAATTAAACGCATTGACCAGTTTCTCAAGCTGCGGTCGATCGGTGGTCGGGATGATGGCGTGGCAGCCCATGCAGAGTTGGAGCGCCGGAACGGTCGAATCGGCCTGCGTCGTCGCGCCACGGTGGCAGAACGTGCAGTCGAGCCCGACAACGTTCACGTGGATGCTGTGCGGGAATGCGATCGGTTGAGCCTTGGCCGGTTGGGCCACCGGTGCCAGGATGTAGCTTCGTGCCACCACGGCCAGCGCAGGAATCGCCAGCACAAGCAGCAAGATCACCACAACGATCACCGGTTTGATGATTCTTCCCATTCCTCCCGCTCCACTCCATTTCTGTAGCCTGTTGCGACGTGACGCGCCTTCGCGCAACCGGCCGCGATCACACGGCCGGGATCGGAACTCCTAGACCCACACGCGATTGAACAGATCGTAAACCACCGTCATGTGCGTAATAAAGTTGACGAAGCAGAAGACGGCAGAGAGCAGGAAGATGGCCGACACGACCAGGATCGGCTGGCGCAACTTCGTGTACTGCGGCGGCAGATCCCGCGTGGAAACCAACGAGGGGATGATCCCATGCCCCAGCAACAGACAGCCGGCGAACATGACCATCGACCCGACGAACGACCAGAGGTAGATCAACGTCGTTGTGATCTGACTCCACTGATCCGATGTCGTTCGCGTCGCGATAATCTCCAAAAGGGTCATTCAGACCTCCACCCCAGATCTGTGTGAAGTCGATCAATCTCACCTGACCGGTGATCGGCTTCGCTTCGCTGTTCGCCCGCCAGAGAGAAACCGGCAACGTCCATCGTGCCAGGGTTGCCGGAGCCCTCGTGTAGGTTCTCTGCAATTCGAGAGGCTGTCAAGAGTGTGCGTGTTCGTGCGTAAAGAAGACCTGTCCACAACCCTCTGGTAGCATGATCCTCCGCGATTCGCGTGTCAAGAGGATCTGACCCGACGGGCCGCGATAGCTCTGCGGGGATTTTCCCGACGAGAGCGATCGCTCGCGTGCGCATTCGTACAGGATGATCGGCCGCCGGCCGGCCGATGCTCTGGCGCAAAAGCGCCGCGGCGAAGTACGCTTTGCGTGCGCTAGAACCGCCCGGTCTACCGGGCGATCGCAACAGGGGAGAGCAAAATGGAAACGCCCAACGACGCGTTCGCCGATCGTTTTGATGAATCCTATCTTCGTCTCTGTCAGAAACAGGGAAAGTCGATCACCTCCAAGCTCGAGGTTCGCATCGGCGATTTCTTGCTCGGTCCCGACGGCCTCCGCCTCTATGCCGAAGGCTCGGAGCCGAAGGGTCCGAAAGAAGTCGTCGTACCCGATCTTGATCGCGTCCTCGCCCTGGTACGCGAAGCGGCCCCGATCATCGTGCTCGACAGCCAGATCGGCGATTTCGGGCTGACTGCCTTCGATGAATACCATCGCTCGCTCGCCAACGTCGTTTCGCACAGCGCGCCCGAGGCCTGTCTGCGCGCGTTACTCTTTATTCGAGCCGAGCAGATGTCGAGCGATCTGTCTACGGGCGTGATCACGCTGAGTCCGACCCAGTCGAGAAGTTCCGGAGATTAACACCGTTCGGCGACCAGAAGGAGGAGCCATGAAGCGCGAAGATCTCAATGGAACCTGGGCCATCGAGCGCGAAGGAGAGTGGCCCTCGGAACGTAGCGATGAGGCGGCCGCTCGCGCGAGCGAATATGGCCTCGAATCAGCCGCCACCATCCGCGACCGCAAGATCCCGCTCTTCAACCGGAGTCGTCGCGGCTACGGCAATTTTTCGCGCTTTCTCGGTGTTCCGTTCCAGGAGGACATGCGCGAGCTTGGCGGTCAGGATGTCGCCTTCATGGGCGTGCCACTCGATACCGGCACCACCTATCGCCCCGGCACGCGCTTCGGACCGGACGCCATGCGCCGTATCTCATCGCTCGGCAGCACATACAATGTCTCGATGGGTGTTGATCTCTACGAGACGCTGAACATGGTCGATGTCGGCGATGTCTCGGTCATCCCGGCAAACATCGAGAAAAGCTTCGATCAGATCGCACTCGCGATCGGCTACCTGCACGAGCGGAACGTCTTCCCGGTCGTCCTCGGCGGCGATCACTCAATCGGCTACCCGGATATTCGCGGCATCGCCCCCTACGTCGACGGCAATATCGGCATCATCCATTTCGACCGTCACAGCGATTTGAGTGAATACACCTGGGACGAGCGCATGCATGGCTCGCCCTTCTTCCATGCGACGAACATCGAGAATGCACCGCCATCCAATCTGGTGCAGATCGGGATCGGTGGCTGGACCGGCTCCCGCGAAGGCTTGAAGAACGCCCGCGAGCGCCACGCTACCGTCGTGACGCTGGAAGACGTCGATCGCTTCGGTATCGACAAGGTCGCCGAATATGCGCTCGAGATCGCCTGGAAGAACGCAAAGTGCGTCTACCTCAGCTTTGACATCGACTCGGTCGATCCCGCCTTCGCCCCGGGCACCGGCACGCCGGAACCGGGCGGCTTTCTGCCGCGTGAACTCCTTAAGTTCCTGCGCCTGATCACACGCGAAGGACTGGCGGGCATGGAGGTTGTCGAGGTCTCGCCGCCCTACGACGTCTCGGATATCACCGCGCTCCTCGGCGCCCGTGCCGTCATGGAAGTTCTCGGGACCCTTGTCGTCTCGGGCAAACTCGGCAAGATGCCCGAGCCGAAAGACGAGAAGTAGGGCGGAAGCGGACAGCCTCGCTAACCACGTCTCCGCAGCGGCGTGTGGCCGAGCTCGCGCAGGCGTTCGTCGAGCGCGTTGAGCAGGTCTTGCTCCGGCTCACCGCCAGGGGCGGAGACGAGCAGGCGATGTTCGCTGAGCGTTTCGACGCGGAGCCCGGCGGCCGTCAGCGCGTCGGCGATCTTTTGGCTCGACGACGCGCTATCCGGCTCCAGCAGGACCGTTTCACGCACCGTGACGCGACGCAGGCCGCGCGCCCATTCATCGATCTCGAAGGCGACGTTCTGCGGTAACGGCTCGCCGCCCTGCTGCTCCAGAAAGCCGATGATCTGGCCGGTCGATAGCCCGGCGCTCAGCCCGCGCCCGATACTCTTCAGCGTCAATTCGTAGCTTGACACGCGGTCGAGCCGCATCAGGTCGGCGAATGCCGAGAGCGCCCAAACGCGCCGCGGTGTCGGGCGCGGAACGACGATCTCGAAGCTTGGCAAGACCGTCAGCGGATGAGATCCCAGCTCCGGCTCGTCCGGTGGCTCCGGCTGCTGACCGCTCAGCCAGGCGCCAACCGGCGTCAGTTCGAAAACTGTCCGGCGGCGCGCGGTCGATATCGTGATGAGTCCAAGCCACTCGGCGGCCGTGCGCAGCGTCAGTTCCGTGACGGTTTGCAGGATCGCCCGGCGCCGGGCATCGGCCGTCTCGGCGCGCTGATCGTGGCTGGCAGCCGCCGTGAAATGCGGCCCAAGCGCGCTCGGGGATTGGGCGGCAAACCGAGCCGCGAACGATTCCAGCGTCACCCACTCGCCCATTCGCAATTCCCGCAGCGCGCACAGCAGCTGCGCGCGATAGGCGGGCCAGTCACCGCCCCAGATCTGCACCGTTTCCCGTTCGACAGACTCCGGCCAATCGGTCGACTTCAGCCAGAGGTTGAAGAGGTCGCGCGTCTGCTGCTCGAAGTTCTGGAGCGTCCAGGTGCGCATTCGTTCACTGGTCATGCCATGCGCATCAAGCGCGCTCAGTGAAAGCCCGGCCGCCAAATCGTTGAGAAAGCGGAGATAGCCGGTTGGCGGAACGTCACCCGAACGGCGCCAGAAAAGCGGGGCCAATCGCTGAAGCACGCTCGGTCGGATATCCAACGCGCCATGCCGCTGACCGAGCAGCCCGCTCGCACGGGCGC
>JAICWZ010000507.1 GCA_025966355.1 Thermomicrobiaceae bacterium | reverse complement strand
TGGTGAAGCGAACGGGAGACGAACAGCGCGATGGCGAGCACGCTCCAGGCAATTGATTTACATACCGGCCTCGAGAACATCCTCATTACCGAGGATGCGTTGCAAGCGCGCGTGTCGGAACTCGGCCGCGAGATCGGCGCATTCTATGCCGATCGTCATCCGCTGCTGATCGGCGTTCTGACGGGCGGCTTCATGTTTATGGCCGACCTGTCGCGCAGTATGGCGGTGCCCCTGCGGATTGATTTCATGGCCGTCTCCAGCTATGGCAATGCGACCAGCACCTCCGGCGTCGTGCGTATCCTCAAAGACCTCGATCGCTCGATCGAGGGACGCCATATCCTCATCGTCGAGGACATCATCGACAGCGGCTTGACGCTCAATTATCTCATCGAAGTGCTGCGCGGACGAAAACCAGCCGACGTTCGAATCGTTGCATTGCTGAAGAAGAAGCGCGATCGTCCGGTAGCGGTGGAAGCGGACTGGGTGGGGTTTGAAATTCCCGATGCATTCGTCGTCGGCTACGGCCTCGATTACGCGGGGAAATACCGAAATCTTCCGTTTATCGCCGTCTGCGCACCGGATCTCAGCGAGACTGCGTGAGAGCCGACTTTACGGAACTCTCTGCTATAATCTGGTAATACCTGTCGAGCCCGCGTGAACGTGGTTCTCTTAACAGGGAGAAGACAACCGAACGGCGCGGTCGGAGAGTAATGGATGACAGACAACAAGTGGTTGCGCAACGGCTTCGTATGGATCGTCCTGATCATCGCGGTTGTCGCCATCTGGTATACGTGGCTCAACGGGAGTGGTAGCCCGCAGAGCGTCAATTTCGACGCGGTTGCGGCCGATATCAAGGCCGGAAAAGTCCACGAACTTGACACCAAAGAAGGCTCCAGCGAGATCACGGTCCACTACATCGGCACCGATCAGACGCGAGTTACCCGCCTTCCACCAGGCGATATCGATGTCTGGAAGGCGCTCAGTTATTTCGGCATTAATCCCGATCAGGTTGAAGTCAAAGCGAACGGCGGCAGCTCCTGGGGGAGCTGGCTGAGCGCGTTCAGTATTCTCATCCCGATGTTATTCATCGTCGGCATCTTCATCTTCATGATGCGGCAGGCGCAAGGCTCGAATAATCAGGCGATGTCGTTTGGCAAGAGCCGCGCGCGCATGTTCACCGGCAGCAAGCCGACCGTCACCTTCGAAGATGTCGCCGGGGTTGAGGAAGCGAAGGAAGAGCTCGCCGAAGTCGTCGAATTCCTGAAATATCCGGAGAAGTTTGCCTCACTCGGCGCGCGTATTCCGCGCGGCGTGCTGCTCGTCGGCCCTCCGGGCACCGGCAAGACGCTCCTCTCGCGCGCGGTCGCGGGCGAGGCGGGTGTGCCGTTCTTCAGCATCAGCGGTTCCGAGTTCGTCGAGATGTTCGTCGGGGTCGGTGCCAGCCGCGTGCGCGATCTCTTCGATCAGGCCAAGCGCAATTCGCCCTGCATCGTCTTCATTGATGAGATCGATGCCGTCGGACGCCAGCGTGGCGCCGGTCTCGGCGGCAGCCACGATGAGCGTGAGCAGACGCTGAATCAGATCCTGGTCGAAATGGACGGTTTCGATAGCTCGACCAACGTCATCATCATCGCCGCCACGAACCGACCGGACGTGCTCGATCCGGCGCTCTTGCGACCGGGTCGCTTCGACCGGCAGGTTGTGCTCGACCGGCCGGATATCGCCGGCCGCCTGGCGATTCTTTCGGTTCACTCGCGTGGCAAACCACTCGAAAGCGAAGTCGATCTTAACGTCCTGGCGCGTCAGACTCCGGGCTTCTCAGGAGCCGATCTGGAGAATCTGGTCAACGAGGCCGCCATTCTCGCGGCACGACGCAATAAGAAGACGATCGGCAACCGCGAGCTGACCGAGGCGATCGACCGCGTCATCGCCGGGCCGGAACGCAAGAGCCGCGTCATCAGCGAGCGCGAGCGCTTGATGACCGCCTACCACGAAGCGGGTCATGCCCTGGTCGCGCGCATGCTGCCGTACTCCGATCCGGTGCATAAAGTCTCGATCGTGGCGCGCGGCATGATGGGCGGCTACACCCGCGTTCTGCCGGATGTCGATCGCTTCTTCTGGACGAAGAAGCAGTTCGAGGATCAGCTGGCAGTCTTCATGGGCGGGCATGTC
>JAICWZ010000016.1 GCA_025966355.1 Thermomicrobiaceae bacterium | reverse complement strand
GTTGTTCCGGCGACTGCCCGGGCGTTCGGGCGCCATCAACGTTCATCCGAAGGCCACCGAACGTCGCCTACGCACGTTATCCAACACGCCGGCATCAGGAAACACGTCGCCATTCGAACCGCGGTCCGTTCGATCGACGATGCGTCGCGGAAGCCACGGGGCGGTCGCCCGGAACAACGGGCGACCGGCGGGAGCACGCCGGTTGCTCCCCTACGAAATACGGGGAACCACCTTCATTCCCGGGACCGGTCTAATCCAGCCGCACGACAACGCCCTCGTCGCCTCGGAGCGCTATGCTGCCGGACACCGCTTCGCCCTCGCGATCGAGCCGGGTGTTGAGCACGATCCGGCCCTGGCGGCCGAGGCGCGTGAGCGAAAGTTCCTGCGAATTCGAACCGAGATTGAGCACCATGAGGAATGAACGGTCACTCGATTCGCGGGTGTAGGCCACAAGGTCACCATCGCTGAGCACCGGCGCGTAGAGTCCATCGGTGAGCGCTGGTTCGGACCGGCGGAGCGCGATGAGACGGTGCTGCATCGTGAGCATTGAGTGTGGATCATTCTTCTGGTGTTCGACGTTCAGCGTCGTGTAGTCGTGGCTGACCGGTAGCCAGGGCGTGCCGCTGGTGAACCCGGCGTGCGGACTGGCGTCCCACTGCATCGGAGTGCGTTCCGGATCGCGACCGGCATGGTGGCCGGGCATCGTGTGCTCTTCCGGATCCTGTATGTGTTCGGAGGGGATGTCGACGTCGGGCAGGCCAAGTTCGTCGGCGTAGTAGAGCGTCGGCGTACCGCGAAGTGTCAACAGCAGCATGGCGGCGACGCGCGCCTGGCCGGGGCCGATGCGGCTCGCCATGCGCGGATTGTCGTGGTTGCTCAGAACCCAGTTCGGCCAGGCGAAATCGGGCAGGCGGCCAGCATAGAGGTCGATTGTCGCGCGGATATGCACGGCATCCCACGACTGGCGCAGCAGGTGGAAATTGTGCGGCATTTGCAGGATGTCGCCGGTCGGGCCGTAGTAGGCCATCAGCCGGTCGATCGGCAGATAGAGTTCGCCGATCAGGAGACGATCATCGTATTCATTGGCGACGTCGCGCATCTCGCGCAAGACGGTGAACATGTCGTTGCGGTCGGAGTTGTAGGCGGCGATGAGCTTCTTGTTCGGCGACATATCCCCAGAGTACTCCGGATTAGGCGGGTTATCGCGCAGGCGCTCGTCCTTCATCAGAAACCAGACGGCGTCGAGCCGGAAGCCGTCGACGCCACGATCGAGCCAGAAGCGGAGGGCGTCATACATCGCGGCGCGCACCTCGGGATTGCGCCAGTTGAGATCCGGCTGCTGCTCGAAGAATTCGTGGAAGTAGAACTGCTGGGTCTGTTCGTCCCAGGTCCAGCCGCTGCCGCCGAAGGAACTGACCCAGTTATTCGGTGGGCTGCCGTCCGGCCGGGCATCGTGCCAGATATACCAGTCGCGTTTCGGATTGTCGCGCGATTTCCGCGATTCGATAAACCAGGGGTGCTGGTCGGATGTGTGGTTCGGCACGAAATCGAAGATGACGCGGATATCACGGCGATGCGCCTCGCGGACCATCTCGTCAAAATCGTCGAGCGTGCCGAAGATCGGGTCGACGTCGGTGTAGTTGGAGACATCGTAGCCGAAGTCGACCATCGGCGAGGGACAGATCGGCGAGAGCCAGATGGCGTCGATCCCGAGCCAGCCGAGGTAATCGAGCTTGCTGGTGATGCCGGGCAGGTCGCCGATTCCATCGCCGTTGCTATCCCTGAACGAGCGCGGATAGATCTGATAGATGATGCCCCGCTGCCACCAGAGCAGGTTGTCAATCGCCATCATGCTTCCTTTCTCTCTCGCAGAGGCGCAGAGAGCGCAGAGACGTTTAATTTATAAAATCTCTGCGTCTCTGCGTCTCTGCGCGAGGAATCGTTTCCTACACTGAGATGAGCGCTGCAGCCGCCGAGATCGCCGCCACGATCTGCACGATGGCGAGCAGCCGGCTCGAATGCGGACCGCTGCCGAGCAGTCCCGTTCGCCCTTTCAGTCGTTCGATGCCGTCGATGACGGCGATGGCGACGACAAGGACGCTGAGACCGAGGCGGAAGGCAGAGGACGAAATCGATCCGGCATCCACTGCCTCTCGACCAGCCAGCCCCAGGATGCTCAGCCCAAGAATCAGCAGTACCCAGTTGCGGAACACCCGGTTCCACCACGGTCGATGATCCCAGTGGACGACCTCCTGTTGCCGCCGTTCGCGGATCAGCCAGGTGACGACCAGACCGAAGAGAAAACCGGCGACATGGGCGAAGAAGGCAACGTTCGATTCGGCCTGCGTGCCGATCAGGCTGATCGAACTGAGCGAATCGACGACCTGTAAGGCGAACCAGATACCGATCAATATGAAGGCCGCCACACCACCTACCGCCAGAAACGGGCCGAAGATGAGTAATGCGCGCACGATCGAACGTGGATAGAGGAGGATGTAGCCGCCGAGGACCGCCGCGATCGCGCCACTGGCGCCGACGAGCGGATCATGCGAGCCGGCGAAGACGACGGCAAAAACGATGTTGGCGAAGATGCCGCCGATCAGATAGAAGGCGAGATAGGTGATGTGTCCGAGCTGATCCTCGACGTTATCACCGAAGATCCAGAGAAAGAGCATATTGCCGGCGATATGCAGCAGACCGCCGTGCAGGAAGATGGCGGTAAAGATCGTAATGGGATGCTGGCCATTCCAGAAATCAGCCGGCGTGAAGCCCCAGTCAGCGACGAAGCGGTTGATGCCCGCCTCGCCCAGGCTGACCTCGTAGGCGAAGACGACAATGTTGATCAGAATGAGGAGGATGGTGATGATCGGGAAGCGGCGTGAGCGTACCTGTGGGTCGTCGGCAAAGGGGAGCACGCAAACCTCCTGTGCGATGGCCCGGTACGGAACGAGCGGCCGCGCCCGATCACACGGCCGCCCGGATGGCTGCTACTTGACCTTGGTCAGGCCCTGTCCGATCACGTCGAGCGCCCGCTCCAGTTCGGACTCGGAGATCGTCAGCGGCGGCTGAATGCGCAGCACATTGCCCTCCTGGCCGCCGACGCCGATCAGCACGCCTGCTTCTCGGCTGAACGCACGAATCGCGCCCGCCTGCTGCTTGGCCGGTGTCTTCTTGGCGCGATCGGTGACGAGTTCGACGCCGATCATCAGGCCGAGGCCGCGCACATCGCCGATCAGCTCGTGCTCGTTCGCCATCTCGCGCATCTGCGCCATCACCTGATTCCCCTTCGTCGCGGCCTGACCCGGCAGATCCTCACCGAGCAGGACATCGATGTTGGCGAGCGCGGCGGCGCAGGAGACCGGATTGCCGCCGAAGGTCGAGAGATGCTCGCCCGGCTGGAACGAATCGGCGATCTCGGCGCGCGCCGTCGTTGCCGACAGCGGGAAGCCGTCGGCGATCCCCTTGGCCATCACCAGAATATCCGGCTCGACGCCGAAATGCTCGATGGCGAACATCTTGCCGGTGCGCCCGAAGCCGCTCTGCACTTCGTCGGCGATGAAGAGGATGCCGTGGCGGTCAAGCACCTCTTTGACCTTCCGGAAGTACGAGGCGGGCGGCACGATGATGCCGCCTTCGCCCATCACCGGCTCGGCGATGAAGGCGGCGATCGAACCGGCCGACTGATACTTGATCGCCCATTCGACCATCTCGGCGCAGTGATCGGCCACCTCTTCCGGGTCGTCGCTGCCGAACGGATTGCGATAGACATAGGGTGCGGGCGCGAAGGCGACGCCGGGCAGGTACGGTCCGCCGTGCGTCTTGCGTTGCACGTTGCCGGTGATCGAGAGCGTGGCGACGGTGCGGCCGTGAAACGAATGCGTCAACGAAATGAATTCGGACTTGCCGGTGAACGCTTTGGCAAGCCGCAGCGCCGTTTCGATCCCCTCGGCACCGCTGTTCCCGAAGAACGTCTTCTGCAATCGACCGGGCGTAATTTCGGCCAGTTTCTCGGCCAGATCGGCGACGACCGGCACATGATAGATATAGGTGCCGGCGTGCACCAGCTTATCCATCTGCGCCTTGGCGGCCTCGATGACCTTCGGATGCCGGTGCCCGGCGTTCGAGACGGCGATGCCGGCGAAACAGTCGATATATTCTTTACCGTCGGTCGTCACGACCGTCGCGCCATGCGCGTGATCGAAGACGACCGGCTCGATCGACGCCACGAAACTCGTCGTTACGTAGCGTTGGTATTTCTCAACCGTATCCATGAATTCGCGCTCCTTTCCGCTCAGCCTACAGCGGCACGATACCACTAATACGGGCGGTTTGGGGGTGGGGAGAGCGGGAGCTCGTGCAGGGAACAGTCGTGGCGTACTGGCCAGCCGTCTGCGCTCGATGACCGCCCGGCGCTAAACCGCCGGGCTCAGTCCATAAGCCCCGTGAACGGGGCTGAGGACGGATCGGGACTCGACTCACCGAGTTGTTCAAGGGCGGGCCAGAGCCGGTTGGCTGCGTGATGCCTGGGCTGACCAGAGATGCAGGCCAGAACGGGCGGCAGATGTCGTTCCGCGAACGAGACAACACCATATTCTGCCTGCCAACTGAAGTCCGTTCCCAGGCTCTGGCTCAGGATACGTGAACTGCTTCCTTTGAGCCGACCGACCGCCGTGCCGACCGGCATCGACGGCGGGATCGAGACGGCCACATGTACGTGATCCGCGATCCCGCCGACGCCGTGTATCTTGAGTTCGTTCTTGTGCGCGGTGAGCAGAAGGAGTCGCCGCAACTCCGGCCATATCGCATCGTCGATCATGGGATTGCGATCCTTCGTTGCCCAAATCAGATGATAAAAGAGCCGCCAATAGGGCATGACCACTCTCTCCAATCTGAGCGATTTTCGCCTTCCAGTGCGCCAGACTCGTCCTCAGCCTCGTTCACGAGGCTTGTGGATTGAGCCCGGTCCGTTTACGGCCGGGCGGTCGACGGGCGCCGACATCCTCACCGAAGAGCACAGCCTAAACCAGGTGAATGCTTGAAATTGTTAGCTTTGCCATCATAGCCTATCCCGTCTTTGATCGCTAATCGTCCGGGATACCGTAGCGCATCCCAAACCTCTCATGCTATGCGTTCCCCTACCAACCGCCCCCACATGCTATTCTTCGCTGTCTGGGTGCGTGACGTGTTTGGTGCGGGCATCATGATGTGCGCGGCGCGCGGAAAGTCGGGTTTTTCGTGGCACTTCCCTGGTATCTACAGAATCGTGTGCTGCGAGCGATCCTCATCGTCGCCTCGTTCGCCGGAATATCGGTCGGGCTGGTCATCCCGTTTCTCACGCTAACGGCGCGTGATCGTGGTGTGTCACTGGGCGCCATCGGGGTGATGGCGTCGAGCTATCTCGTCGCGCAGATGCTTTTGCAGTTGCCGATGGGAGCCTTGTCCGATCGCGTCGGACGGGTCGGCCCGCTGGCAGTCGGTCTGCTGGTTGAAGCGATCGCCACCGCCGGCTTTACCTTTGCCGACAGTTCACTGACGTTCATCCTGGTGCGAGTCGGCCAGGGCGTCGGTGTCTCCATCCTCTATCCCTCGTTCCGCGCACTGGTGGCCGATGTTACACCTGCGAACCGGCGCGGCCAGGCGTTCGCCGTGGTCGGCGCGGCCTTCAGCGGCGGGATGCTCTTCGGCCCACCGATCGGGGGCCTCGTGGCCACGGTCGTCGGTGTCAACTGGCTCTTCCTCACCGCCGGCGGGCTCGAAGTGGTCGTGGCCGTCTGCACGCTCTTCTACATGCGACGTGTCGTCCCGCAGGAACACGTCACCCAGACGAAAGAGCACGTGCCGTTCAGCGAGCTGATCTCGAGGCCGCTCGCCGGGGCCTTTATTCTCAGCTTCGCCGGCCAGTTTCAGTTCGGCCTCTTTTCCGGCATCTGGAGCATCTATATGGCCGATCTGAAGGCGAGCGACTTCCAGATCGGGCTCTCGTTCAGCACCTTTTCGGTGACGTTCATGCTGCTGGCACCCTTTACCGGCCGGCTCGCCGACAGCTCGGAACGCTGGCGGCGCATTCTGATCGCGAATCTGGCCTACTCCGTGGTCGTCGCGCTCTATGGCATTATCGAGAATGTGCCGTTTATCCTGATTCTTGGCCTGGTTGAAGGGGCGATTGTCTCCTTCACCCAGCCGGTGGCCGATGCCTATCTGGCCTCGGTCGCCGATCCACGCGTGCAGGGGCGCGTCCAGGGTGCCTTTGTGACGATCGGCATGGCCGGAGCGGCGATCAGCGCCCTGCTTGGTTCCGTGCTCTACGATATCTCCCCGGTGGTGCCGTTCCTGGTCGGCGGCGGCGTGATGGCCGCCTTGACGTGTGTCGCCGTCTACTTTGTGCGGGAAACCGAGCATCGCAGGACACTGCTCCAGACGACGCATCGCACGACATCGATCGATTCCTCGCTGGCGGGAACGAGCGATGTGTCGCTGGCGCCGAGCGCAACTTCAGACGTGCCGTAACGGTCGGCTCGACCCTGATGATCCGGGTATTTTCGTATTCGTGACTCTTGTGAGGAGATGGCGTCATGATCGATCCCCGTCGAAATGCGACCGCCCTCCGCGTCGTTATTGACCGCGAGCGCTGTATTGGCTCGGAGAATTGCGTGGCGAGCGCGCCGTCGGTCTTCCGGCTCGACGCCGAGGGGAAAGCGGTGCTGCTCGATCCCTCGACGGTCGATATCGAGACGCTCAGGCTGGTGGCCGAGATCTGTCCGACTGAGGCGATCGTGCTGGAAGACGACGCCGGTAACCAAGTCTTCCCCGGATGAACTGGTTCCCCGAGCGACATGCGACGCCGTTGGTCGGCCGTGAACGCGAGCTGGATATGCTGCGTGCGGGGTTTGACGCCGCCCGCGCGGGGCATAGCTCGCTGGTGCTCATCAGCGGAGAGCCGGGGATCGGCAAATCGCGCCTGATCGAAGCGTTCGCCGGTGAACTGGCGGAATCGGGAGCGCTGGTGCTGAGCGCCCGGTGCGACGACGCCGATCCGCCCTTCGCGCCGTTCATGCTCGCGTTGCGCGAACTGGCGCGCGCGGACCCCGCCGAGTTGCAACGGGCGTTGCTGGATAGCCCGAGTCCCGATCTTAAAACGCTCGTCGCGGCCGGAGATGACGCCGACCCGGCGGCCATCGCGCCACGTATTACGCTCAGTGGCGCTGAAGAGCGTGCGCGCTTCTTCGATGCCGTGGTGCTGGTGCTGACCCGGCTCAGCGAGTCGCGACCACTGGTGCTCTTTCTCGATGATTTACATCTGGCGGATGAGCCGAGCGTGCACCTGCTGCGGCACGTCGTGCGCGTGATCGGGCATTCGGCGCTGCTCATCGCCGGCATCTACCGCGATACCGACCTCGATCCACGCCATCCGCTCGAAGCGGCGATCGTTGATCTTTATCGCGAGCGCCGCGCGACGCGCCTATCGATGCGCCGCCTGGAACTGGCGGATTTGACCGAACTGATCGCCGGGCTGCTGGATGTGCCGTCGAACGAAGTGGAGATTGGCCTGGCACAGGCGATCCAGGCCGAGGCGGAAGGCGTGCCGTTCTTTGCCGAGGAGTTGGTGCTGCATCTGCGCGAAGAGGGGTTATTACAGCATGGTCCGAACGGCTGGCGACTGGCCGAAAACGCCGGACCGCTCATCCCGCAGAGCGTGCGCAGCGTTGTCGGTCACCGGCTGTCGCATCTCGAACCGCGCGCCGTCGAGACGCTCGGCGTCGCGGCTGTGATCGGCACCGAGTTCTCCTTCGATCTGCTGCGCGACGTCGTTGAGCGAAGAAGCGGTGTTTCGCGGGCTGAGGTGCAACATGACATCGAAGCGGCGCTCGACCGGCGGCTGATTCTGGAGCGACCGCCGCGCCAGCAGGTCGGCCGCGACGCGCCTTACGCCTTCGCGCACGATCAGATTCGCGACGTGCTCTACCTTAACCTCGGACAGATTCGGCGGTGACTCTTGCATCAGGCGGTCGCTGAATCGCTCGAAGCGACCTACGGCGAACGCGAACCGAGTCAGTTCGCGGCGCTCGCCCTGCATTACGGCGCGGGCGAAGACCTCGGACGTGCCGCGCATTTTTCGGCGCTGGCCGGGCGGCGCGCGCTGGAACTGCATGCCTTCGAGGACGCCGAGCGTCATTTCAGCGAGGCGATCGATATTCTCGAAACGCGGGCGAATCAGCCGGAGACGGATGCCGCGACGCTCCAGGATTATTTCGATCTCCTTGCTGCGCGCGAAATGACGCTTGCCGAACTGGGTCAAAACGAGCGCCAGCGGCGTGATCTGCGCTTGATGGCCACAGTTGCCGAGCGGAACGACGATGATGCGGAACGGCTCGTGGTGGCAATGCGTTCGTCCCGGCTGGCGGTGCTGAGCGGCGATCGCACCGAGTCGTTGCGCATGGCGACGGAAGCGGTGCGGATGGCCGGAATCGCGGGCGATATGGACCAGCGGATCGCGGCGATGGCGCGCTGGGCTGAGGCGCACGCGGGACGACTGCTGGGCGAGCCATCACGGCTGCTCCGCGATCGCGACGGCCTCATTGCCGCAGCCAGTCGCTATCGCGCGGCGTTGAAACTGGCCCGCGAGGCGAACGACAGCGGCTGGCTGGCGCGCCTCTCGCAGGAGATCGGCGTCGTCGATTGGGCGTTGACCGACGAGAACGATCTGGATGCGCGGGCAGCGGCGCGGAGTTGGCTATTCGACGCGCTCGATCACTGGCGGGCGATCGAAGACGCCCGTGGCGAGATCACCGCCCTGATCGCGCTCGCCTATCGCCGTTCCTATGAGAGCGCCGTCGCCGGAGTGCCGCCGGCCGAGCGCGGCTTCGTCGGCTTCCTGGAGGAGATCCGGCGGCTGCGCACCGAGGAACGGCATCTGGTGCGCGAGAGCCTGAAACCGCGCGCGCAGGCACTGGCGCTGCTCTCGGTCCATGTGCATTGCCGTGAGTTCGGCGTCTATCAGACGGCGCTCGAACGCGGACGCGAGGCGCTCGCCTGGGCCGGGCGTGCCGCCGATCCGCGGGTCGAGTTCTATTGCCTCGGCGGGCTGAGCGAAACCGAACGTGAGCTGGGACGGGCGACGCGGGCGCTGGAATACGCCGAACGCGCCGCCGCCATCGTCACGACGAGCGAATCAGCGCTCCCGGCGCAGCGAGCGCAGGAGTGGCTTGGGCTGGCCTGCTTCGTCGTCGGCGATCTGGAGCGCGCCGAGCGACACCTGCGCGCGTTGCTTTCGACCGCCGAAGCGCGTGGTCTGCCGACCGAAATTGCCGAGGCGACCGCCACGCTCGCCTCCTTTCTCGCGGTGCGTGCCGATGACGACAGCGACCGCGAGGCGTTCGATCTGGCGCGCCGCGCGATCAACCTCTCGGTCGGGATGCAAGGGAGCATCCCCTGGGGCGTATATGGCCTGCTCGTGCAGGCTGAAATCTTCCTGCGTCAGGGCGACGTGCCGTCGGCGGTTGCCAGTGCGACGGCGGCATCGAGCTGGATGCAGCAACGCGAGATCTCGCTGCGTCGCTTGAAGATCGCGGTCCCTTTCATGCGCTACCGCGCCTACACCGCCGCCGGGCTTGGCCACGAGGCGAATGCCGAACTCAAACTCTCCGTTGAAGAGCTGAGCCGCGTTGCCAGCTGGATTCACGACACTGAGCTGCGCCGGGGCTACCTGGAAGACGTCGCGCTGCATCGTGCCCTGCGCGACGCCGCGAGCGCTGCCGGCCTCTGGTCGCAGCAGACGCCATCACCGGTCGAGGTCGACAACGCGGTGCCGCTCACGCGTCGAGAGTCCGAGGTTTTACGACTCGTCTCGGCCGGCAAAACCAACCGCGACATCGCCGATACGCTCTTCATCAGCGAAAAGACGGTCGCCCGCCACCTGACGAACATCTTCGCCAAAATCGATTGCCAGTCACGTACCCAGGCGGCCGCGTATGCTTACCGGCACGGAATTGTCTGACACCGGCCGATTGACGCTGACTGAGTAAGCGAGGCAACCGCGCGATGTCGACGCCAGTGCTGGCGACCAAACTTTTCATACCGCCGCCACGGCCCAGGTTCGTCCCGCGCCCGCGTCTGATCGAACAGGTTCGCGAGGGATTGCAACGCAAGCTGACCCTTGTTTCGGCTCCGGCAGGTTCCGGCAAAACGACGCTCGTGAGCGAATGGGCTGCCGACTGCGATCTTCCGGTCGCCTGGCTTTCGCTGGATGCGAGCGATAACGATCCCGCCCGCTTTCTCGCCTATCTGATCGCGGCCCTGCAGACGATTGCACCGGATATTGGCAGGGGTATGCTGGTCGCGCTCCAGTCGCCGCTGCCTCCGCCGGCCGAAGCGATTCTCACGAACCTGCTCAACGAGATCAGCGCACGACCAGGCAATTTTGTTCTCGTCCTGGACGATTACCACGTGATCGATGCCAGGCCGGTTGACGATGCGGTTGGTTTTCTGTTGGAGCACCTGCCGCCGCAAATGCACCTGATCATCGCCACCCGGGAGGATCCGCAACTTCCCCTCTCCCGGCTGCGGGCACGCGGCCAGATGACCGAGTTGCGGGCGGCGGACCTGCGTTTCACCCCGGCCGAAGCCGCCGAATTTCTGACCCAGGTGATGAGTCTCAAACTCTCAGTAGTTGACGTTGCCGCGCTGGAAGAACGCACCGAGGGCTGGATTGCTGGCCTCCAGTTGGCCGCGATTTCGATGCAGAAGCTTGAGGACGTGACCAGCTTTATCGAGTCGTTTACCGGCACCAACCACTTCGTGCTCGACTACCTGCTCGAAGAAGTGCTGCAGCAGCAATCGGCCAGCATTCAGCATTTCCTGTTGCGCACGTCGATCCTCGACCTCATGTGCGGCTCACTCTGTGATGCGGTGCTGCTCGATCTGGCCGCTCCCGGTCAGGCAACGCTCGAATATCTCGAACGCGCCAACCTGTTCATCGTGCCGCTGGACAATAAGCGGCGCTGGTTCCGTTATCACCACCTCTTCGCGGATCTGCTGCGCCAGCGGCTGCTCCAGGTTACCGCCGCCGAAGATGTCACCGAATTACACCGGCGTGCCAGCCAGTGGTACGAAGAGAATGGTTTCGACCTGAGAGCGTTTCAACATGCGGCGGCAGCCAACGATGTGGAGCGCGCCGAACGGCTGATCGGCCGAAAAGGGATTGCCCGGCATTCCCATGGTGTGGTGACGGCGATCATCAGATGGATGGAATCGTTGCCGGTGTCTGTATTGAACGCCAGGCCCTCGCTCTGGTGGCGCTATGGCTCGCTTTTGCTGGTCATTGGTCAGACGACGGGTGTGGAAGAGAAGCTCCAGGCCGCTGAAGACGCCATGGACGCTCAAGCCGAGAATGACAGATCACGCAATCTGGTTGGGCAAATCGCCGGCGCCCGGGCGGTGCTGGCGCTTACGCGCTACGAGCCGGCCACCATGCTGGCCCAGGCGCGCCGCGCCCTCGAGTACCTGGACGCCGACAATCTCGCCTCACGCGCGAGCGCGAATTGGCCGCTCGGATTTGGTTATTTCTTTCAGGGAGATCTTGCGGGTGCCAGGGATGCGTTCACGCAAGGGATC
>JAICWZ010000577.1 GCA_025966355.1 Thermomicrobiaceae bacterium | reverse complement strand
GGACCGACCAGAAAGAGCGCGGTGCCGACCCGAACGCCGTATTGCCTGAGGATCAGTCTGGCGATTCCGGCCGCTGCAGCCGTCATGAGATCGTCTTCAGTACGACGGTCGCTCAGCGCGGCGCGTTCGGCTGCCCGAATCTCAGCGACGGTGCAGAGCTTGATCACCAGAAATCACTCCTCGTCGTTCGTCCACAGCCTCGTCGCTACGACCATCGCGATCGCATCGGTCCGTGAATGCGTCAGCGAGATCCCGATATGCCGGAAACCGAGGAGCCGGGCTCGTCGGGCGGCCGTCTCGTGCAGGACGACGATCGGCTTGCCGCGCCGGTTGGAGACGACCTCGATATCGCGCCAGCGAATGCCGCGCACACCGGTGCCGAGCGCCTTCATGACCGCTTCCTTGGCCGCGAAACGCGCCGCCAGTTCAGCCGGCCGCTTGCCGTAGCGCGCCGCTTCACGCTCCGTGAAGACCCGTCGCAAGAAGCGTTCGCCGAATCGATCGAGCGTTGCCTTTATGCGCTCAATCTCGATCGCGTCGACGCCCGCTTCGACCGGGCCAGCCGCTTCGGGGTCAAAAATCGGGACATACTCGGCATCATCGTCCGACCGCGGCGTAGATGAATCCAAGCTCACCGATCTCCTCACGATCGTAAATGTTGCGGCCGTCAAGCAACACCGGCGTCCGCATGATCTCACGGACGCGCCGCAAGTCAGCCTGCTTGAATTCGTTCCAGGGTGTCGTGATCAGCAACGCGTCCGCACCTTCAGCCGCGCTATACGGATCGCAGGCGTACACGATCTCGGGCACTTCGCGCTGCGCGTTTTCGATCGCCGCCGGATCGTAGGCACGCACCCGGGCGCCGCGCTGCTGGAGGATGCGTGCGATATCCAGGCCAGGCGATTCGCGCGTATCGTCGGTATCCTGTTTGAAGGCGAGCCCCCAGATGGCGATCTCTTTGCCGTGCAACTCCCCGATCAGATTCTGCAAGCGCCAGACAAAGCGTCGGCGCATATCCCAGTTGATTTCCAGCACGGCGTGAAGAAGCTGCGGATGGCAACCGACTTCTTCAGCCATGAACGCGAGCGCCTTCACGTCCTTTGGGAAGCAGGAGCCACCGAAGCCGATACCCGCTTCCAGGAAGAGCGGGCCGATGCGTGGATCATAGCCCATCCCCTGGGCAACGACCGTGACGTCGGCTCCAACCTGTTCGCAGATCTGGGCGATCTCATTGATGAAGCTGATGCGGGTCGCCAGAATCGCGTTCGACGCGTACTTGATCATCTCAGCCGTACGCCGGTCGGTCACGACGATGGGCGCACCCTGTGTGCGATAGAGCTCCGCCACGCGCTCCGCAGCGGCTCGATTCTCGGCACCGAGAACCACGCGGCTCGGCTTGAAGACGTCGGCCACGGCCGAGCCTTCGCGCAGAAACTCCGGATTGCTCACCACCGCGAATGTGCTCTCGGGCGACTTCAGTTCCTGCAAGATCGACGAGACGAGGTCACCGGAACCGATCGGCATCGTGCTCTTGTTCACAACGATGGTGTGATCGCACATCGACTTCGCGATCATCTCCGAAGCGGATCGCACGGCCCGCATGTCGGCATCGCCGTCGAATGATGACGGCGTGTTGACACATATGAAGACGAACTCCGACTGCGGCACGGTCTCGTCGTAGCTGGTCGTGAACTTAAGCCGGCCCGCCCGAACGTTGCGCACGACG
>JAICWZ010000020.1 GCA_025966355.1 Thermomicrobiaceae bacterium | reverse complement strand
GTTGCTGGCCTATCCGGTGCTTGAGGCGGAGTAGAACTCAATTACTCTCGCAGAGACGCAGAGATTTTAGCAATTAAGAACTCCGCGCCCTCTGCGCCTCTGCGAGAGTCAATCCTACCGATACCCCAATTGCTCGCTGCAGGCTTCGGCGGCGTGGCGTACTTCTGGGCCGATGCGCTCGATCGCGGTTGGCGTGACGCGCGTCGTTGGGCCGGAGATGCTGATGGCGCCGAGGCAGCGGCCGGTGACGTCGAAGACCGGAGCGGCGACGCAACGCACACCCAGTTCGCGCTCCTCGTTATCGAGCGCGAAGCCGCGCTCGCGCGCCGTCGCGATATCAGTGCGCAGCTGATCGGCGGTCGTGCGCGTCTGCGGCGTCCACGGTTCGAGTGTGACCCGCGCGAGATACTCGTCGACGAACGCCTGGCTCAGACCCGACAGAATCGCCTTCCCGGCGCCGGTGCAGTAGAGCGGCGCGCGACGGCCGATTTCGGTGAACATGCGCACCAGGTGCGGGCTGGCGACCTGATCGATATAGACGCCGTCATTCCCCTGCGGTACCACCAGATTGCTCGTCTCGCCGGTCGCGGCGGTGAGCGCTTCGAGCTGCTGGCGCGCGATGCGATGCAGATCGAAGCGTGCGCTCACCAGCGCCAGCGCACCGATCTCCAGCAGCTTCGGCCCCGGTCCGTAGCGCCGCGTTGTCGCATCCTGCGCCGCGTAACCGCGGCGCACCAGGTTTTCCAGCAGCCGGTGGATCGTCCCGAGCGGCAGCCCGAGTTCGGCATGCAGTTCGGAGACGCCGAGGTCGCGACCGGCAGCGGCAAGCCGCTCCAGAATATCGAACGTCCGATCAAGCACCTGTACCTGCGTCACCGGCGGAATCTCCTCGACATCAGTCGAACCGCACGTCGCGGTTGACGTCCTTGTAGAGCAGATAGGCCGCTTCGTCCCAGCCGGTGCAGAAAAAATCTTGTGGGCAAAACGGAGCCATCCAGATGAAGTCGGTCGGCTCGACTTCATGCCAGTCGCCGGCCAGCAGGTAGACGCCCTGCCCTTCGAGCATATACAGACCATGCTCCATCACGTGCGTCTCGACATAGGGGAAGTAGGTGCCGGGCTCGAAGCCGAGGATGTTCACCTGCATGTCGAAGGCGAGATCGTCGGTCGGCAGGAGATACTGCCAGTAGCGGCCGGTCGTGTGCGGCGCGTTCCGTTCCAGGTCATTACGCGTGCTGACGATCGGCGCGGGCGCCGGCAGATCGATCGGCTCATACGGCCGCTTGATCCAGATGACGCGACATTCGTCGGTGCTCGCATTGCGTAGCCCATACGGATGCTCAACCGGCACGTAGACGTAGCCGCCCACCGCCAGCGTATGCGCTTGACCATCGAGCGTGAACTCCAGCGTGCCCCCGACCACGTAGAAGACGTGCTCGAGCCCATCGTCGCGCACGGCCGTCGTGCCGCCATCCGGCGCGATCTCCAGCAGCATCTGGGCGAAACGTGCGCCCATCGGCGGTGCCGTCTGCACGCGCACCGTGGTTCCCTGAAAGCCGGGCAGCGCGCTCGCCAGAATCCCCTCGGCCGGCATCAGCGCATACTGTGCCGTCACCACCGCTCGGCTGCGCCCGGCAATCCCCGGCGCCAGCACGCGCCGTTCGGTCTGTCCTGCCACAATCACCCCCGTCTTCTGATCCGATCAGAGCATCCCTTCAGCCTGTGCGCGCACCATTCAGCGAAATCGCATCTCATGCACATGCCGGCGGCCATCGTAGTGTATCCCATCCGCGATCGACAACCGGCCGCGATCCCGCCCAGGTCGGGAATTGATCCCAATCGGTCGGGACGCCTGCCCCACGACGCCGGGAATGCATCTGCTTATGCTCAACAGCATATGTCGCCGGGTGCCACGCGCGGGTTGGGGCGGTTGAATCCTGGTGGCTGGGTATAAAGGGGGAACGACTGTGCGGCACTTTCGTCGTCTTCGCGAGAGTCCGTTCTCGCGCCCGGTCCGTCTCGTGGCGCTCGCCGCGCTGCTGGCGCTCACGTTCACGACCGGTTCGATCTTCGACGCGCTCGGCACACCGGCGCCGGCCGTTTACTCCGCCTGTGTGAGTCCTTCGACGTCACGGCTCCCCGGCTCATTGAACGGGACGCTCCCGAACGGCTCGCTCTACAACGTCACGGTCAACGGCACCCCGAACTGCCAGCGCGGGGACACCACCATCACCTGGAACCAGCAGGGACCGATCGGTGAAACTGGTTCGACTGGACCGACCGGCCCAACGGGACCAGCCGGTGCTCCGTACACCTGCGATATCACGAACACCTACCCCGGCATGAACCTGTCGGGTTGCGATCTAACCAACGCCGATCTCTCCAATGCGAATCTGAACGGAGCCAACCTGAGCGCGGTCACGCTCAACGGAGCGAACCTGATTCTCGCCAATTTCTTCGAAGCCGAGATGACGACGGCGAGCGTCGAGGCGGCCCAGTGGGGGAACACCAACTGTCCTGACAGCACCGACAGCCAGTTCAACGGCGGCACCTGCGTCGGGCACCTCACACCGTAATCGTTGCCCGATCGCGGATCAACGAACCGTCCCGTGAGCCACCCCGAATGCATCCCTCACTCCCAGGACCGACAGCCCTGGGAGTGAGGGATGCCTGATCGGGTACGGCAGTTCACACAACGGCGATCAGCATCAGATGCCGCGTGTCAACGAAAGGAGGTCAACCATCGCGATCTCATGATCCTCGCGCTCACCTGGTTGCTGTTCGATCGTCTGTCGACAAGGAGTGAAGATGTTCAGGCGGCTACTCACGGCGATCTTCACGATCGCGCTACTGAGCACGACCGTCGCGAGTGTTGGCGCTGCGCCGATCGGTACGGAACGACAAGCGTCCCCGGCCAAATCCGGCTGCCGGTACTTCGCGGAGACCCAGCACAACCTCTGTGCTGGTTTCCAGGACTATTGGGAGACATTCGGGGGTCTGGCGACCTTCGGGATGCCGATCACCGAAGAGTTTGTCGTGGACGGGGTAACCGTCCAGTATTTCGAGCGCGCTCGCTTTGAGTGGCGGCAAGGCTCCTGGCCCGAGCGCTTCGATGTCCAGCTTGGTCTGGTCGGCAACGAATTCGTTGCCATGAACGCGCTTGGGAGTAATCCAGCCTTCGCACCCGTGAGCACGTGCCCGACCGGAACGACCAGCGAGAACTGCACGTTGTTCGACTCCACCGGGCACTCGCTCTCAAATGGGTTCAAAGCGTACTGGGAAATGTACGGCGGTCTCGCCACCTTCGGCTACCCGATCAGCCAGGAGTTCGTAGAGGACGGTGCGACCGTCCAGTACTTCGAGCGCGCCCGCTTCGAGTGGCGGCAAGGCTCCTGGCCGGAGCGCTTCGATGTCCAGCTTGGACTCCTCGGTAACGCGCTCCTCGATGGGAGCAATCAACAACCGGAGCCACAACCGGAGCCACAACCGGCCTTCACTGTCATCGCGGATGGCCTCAACGGACCGTTCGGTTTGACGACGGCAGGCGACGGATCACTTCTAGTGGCGGACGCTGGCACGGGTGGCGACGTCTGTGCCGAGGTGCCGAGCCCAGAAGGCGGGACTTCCCAGACGTGCTTCGGCGACACCGCATCGATCCTGCGGATCATGCCCGATGGCACCGTCACCCAGGCGGCAACCGGGCTACCGTCAACCGCGGGCGACGAGGGCGCGTCCGGCCCATCCGGCGTCTCGTCAAAGGACGGCAAGACGATCTACTTCGTCGTGGGTTATGGTGGTGATCCGGCTGATCGCGATCAGCTTCCGGCCGGCTTCGGTGACAAGGCCGGGCATCTCTTCCGAGTCGACCCAGACGGGTCGGTCCACGACGTCGCTGACATTTCAGCCGTCGAGACCGCGCAAAACCCGGCCGGTGGGCCGCTTGACTCGAACCCCTACGCGGTTCTTGATCTCGGCGATAAGCGGCTGGTCGTCGACGCCGGTGGCAACGACCTGCTCGAAGTCGACGCTGAAGGCAATGTCAGCGTCGTCACGACGTTCCCGAACCGCACCGTTCAGGTGCCGGATGATATCCCCGCCGAAATGAAGGAGATGCTCGGCGGCGCCACGACGATCGATCAGGAGCCGGTTCCCAACTCGATCGCACTCGGACCTGACGGCTCCTACTACGTCGGCGAACTGACCGGCGGTCCGTTCCTGCCGGGCACGGCACGTGTCTGGAAAGTCGACCCGACCACCGGTGAGAAGAGCGTCTTCGCGGACGGCTTCAGCAACATCATCTCGGTGGCGTTCGGTCCCGATGGTTCGCTCTACGTGCTGGAGATGGCCAAAGACGGCTTCTTGAACTTTGATGCCGGTGGAGCGCTCTACCGGATCGCACCGGATGGAACCCGCACGCTCGTCGCCAGCGATGGGTTGATCATGCCCAACGCAGTGACGGTGTCCGCCGGAGGCGACATCTATATCACCAACATGAGCCTGATTCCAAACCAGGGCCAGATCATCAAGCTCAACCCGTAGCCCTGGAGGAACATACGCTCACCCTCTGAGGCAGTGCGCCGTCCCCTCTCCAGTTGTTGGAGAGGGGACCATCATCTCTCACCTGCCCTTGAAGCGGCGGCACGATTGATCATCCCGCGAGAATCGGGAATGCATCCCTCATGCTTAGGACACTGGACTCACGACGGCGGGAATACGCCTCCCTATGCTGGAAAGAACGGCAACTCGGAGTGCTGCCGGGTTGATTCGCAGCACAATGAAGGGAGTTCTCAGATGTCACGGGCCTTTTCCGCACCAGCCACCATCGTTCGACCACCGGCCGTCGCGATTGCGACCGTCTTGATGGTCATTCTTGCGGTGGCAAACATCGCGCTCATCGTGATTCCAGGTGCCTCCGACGACATCCCCATGCTGGCGCTCATCGGTGGACTCATCCTGGGGATTGTCGCCTTGCCGGCATCAGTGGGCCTCTGGCGTTGCCGGAGATGGGGGATGATCGCCACCGTCGTTATCTCGGTGCTCAACTTCGTCTCCTCTGTACCTGGAATAGCATTGGGGTCGTCTGCCTTCGCGATCGTGTCGTCCGTGATCCTCACGGTCGTGAGCGCGGTAACCATCATGCTCGCGCTGGCGCGCGATGCCCGAGCGAGCTACGTCTAACCACCACCTGCCGCGCCACCATACGCCGGCCCGGCAAGCCGGCGTATGGTGATCCGGTGATTCAGCTAGAATTACGGCTTACGAGCGCGATGAGCCATCTGTTCGACCGAACCAACCAGATCTGCTTCACGGCGACATATCAGTCCACCGGGGAGACCTTCATGGAGCATGAGCCGATCAGCATTCTCATCGTTGACGATCACCTCGAGTTTCGCGACGGCCTCTGCGGCTTATTAGAAGCGCAGCCGGACCTCACGGTTGTCGGCCAGGCCGCGACCGGCGGTGAGGCGCTGAAGCTCGCCGGGCGACTGATGCCCGACGTCGTCCTGATGGACCTCCAGATGCCCGATCTCAATGGCATCGAAGCGACCCGGCAACTCGTGGCCGCGCGCCCGCACATCGGCGTGCTGGTGATCACGATGTTCGAGGATGACGAATCGGTCTTCGCGGCGATGCGGGCAGGGGCGCGAGGTTACTTGCTCAAGGGCGCGCGTAAGGCGGAGACGCTGCGCGCGATCCGAGCGGTGGCCAGCGGTGAGGCGATCTTCAGCCCGGCGATCGCCCGGCGCTTGATGGGCTTCTTCACCGCGATGGAAGCCGTGCCACCGCCCTTCCCGGAGCTGACCGACCGCGAACGCGAGGTGCTTGCCCTGATCGCTCAGGGGCGCGGGAATCTTGAGATTTCCAACGAGCTCTACATCAGCTTGAAAACGGTCCGCAATCACGTCTCCAACATCTTCAGCAAGCTCCAGGTAGCGGATCGCGCGCAGGCGGCCATCCGTGCCCGCGAAGCGGGGCTCTTCTGAGGACGGTACGCTCGTAACGCGCCAGGCCAAAATCACGGTCACCATTCGCGATGAGGATACCCGGTGAACGAGCCGATCAGCGTTAGTCCAGAAGGCGCGTCGTTGCCACGGAGTATTGCGCTCGGCGCAACCAATGTGAGTCGCCCGCCCGTGACGCTGCATGGACATGGCTTGCTGGTGGCTCGACTTGGTGTGCTTCTCTTCGCCGCGATATGTATTGGATTCGCGTGCATCTCGATCCCTCAGGACTGGGATCGAGCGATCAAAATGACCGACGTACTTGGGGATTCACCCAGCACGGCGAAGATCGAGCAGGCCCACGACGCGCTGCATGGCCTTGGATTGAGCCCGCGATCGTTTGCGCTCATCACGACGGCGATCGGACTGGCGCAGGGGATCAGTTTCTACGCCGTCGGTATCTACCTCTTTCGACGACGATCGAACGAACTCATGCCGCTGATCGTGGTGGTATTCCTCTTCGCGATTGCCAGTTCTGAGTTTCCAGTCGATCTGATTGCCATGCATGCGACGCATCCGATTCAGGCCACGACGGGTCTGGTCATCGACTACGCGTTCATCATGGGCTTCGTCTTGCTCGTCTTTCTCTTTCCGGATGGCCGCTTCACCCCTCGCTGGACGATGGGAATCAGCGCGCTGCTCGCGATGAGTCTGTTCAACGATCTTCTTGGAACCCAGGAGACGTTCAAACATCCGTCCCAGATAATGGACGCCATCGAGTTCGGCACGCTGATCGTGAGCGCGATCATTGCCCAGGTCTACCGCTACCGGCGAATCTCCGGCACCATCGAACGCCAGCAGACCAAATGGTTCCTCAGCGGCCTTGGTTTCGCACTGATCGCCTTCGTCTTCTTGAACATCGCGATCGTCGATCGTGGGCTCCTCCAATCAGGAGCACCGGTGAAGCAGGCGGTCATAGCGCAGTTGATCTTTGCCATAACCTGGGCCCCACTCCAACTCTGTATCCCGGTTTCACTCGCGGTAGCGGTGATGCGCTACCGGCTCTTCGATATCGATGTCGTCATCAACCGCACACTCGTCTATACCGGTCTCTCAGTGTCGATCGTTGGGCTGTATGCGTTGGTGGTCGTCGGATTCGGCAACCTCATCCATACCGGCGACGATCTGGTGCTGTCGTTGGCGGCCACGGTGATCGTCGCCGTCGTCTTTCAGCCGCTTCGCTTGCGGCTGCAACGCGGTGTCAATCGCATGCTCTATGGCGATCGCGACGATCCGTATGCGGTGCTAACCCGGCTCGGTCGCCGGCTGGAAGAGACGCTCGCCCCTCACGCGGCATTGACCGTCATCGTCGATACGGTAGCGACGGCGCTGAAGCTGCCCTACGTCGCCATCGAGCGCGGTGAGGGCGAGCAACTGATCGTGGCGCACGGGGTGGCCGTTGCCGAGCCACTGCGTTTACCGCTCGTACATCAAGGGGTATCGGTCGGCACGCTGCTCGTCGCGCCGCGCGGGCCGAACGAACCGCTGACCCGTGCCGATCGTGAACTGTTGAACGATATCGCGCGCCAGGCTGGCCCGGCCGTGCATGCCATGCAATTGATGGTCGATCTGCAACGCTCGCGCGAACGACTGGTGCTGGCGCGTGAGGAAGAACGTCGTCGCCTGCGACGCGATTTGCACGACGGTCTCGGCCCGCGACTGGCGGCGCTGACGTTACGGATCGAAACGGTGCGCGAACGCCTGGCGAATGACCCACTGGCCGATGAGTTGTTGGGAGATCTTTCAACCCGCACCGAGGACGCGGTCGTCGATATTCGTCGCCTGGTCTACAGCTTGCGGCCACCGGCGCTCGACGACCTCGGCCTCGTTTCGGCACTCCGTCAGGCGAGCGAAAGCTACGGCACCAGCGGGCCGGCCTTCATCCTGCAAGCGCCCGACCAGCTCCCACCGCTTCCCGCAGCCGTCGAAGTCGCCGCCTATCGCATCGCCCAGGAGGCGATTGCTAACGTGGTGCGCCATGCCCATGCCCGGCACTGCGTCATCCGGCTCACGGTCACCCATAGCAGCCCCGCGCTCACCGTCGAAATCAGCGACGACGGGCGCGGCCTGCCGGGCGGGATGACAACAGGGATCGGCCTGCACTCGATGCGCGAGCGCGCCGAAGAGCTTGGCGGCAACTGGAGCATCCAAACGCGGCCCGATGGCGGCACGAGCGTGCGGGCCAGGCTCCCGTTCTAACCCCTCGAAGGAGCTGAATAGGATACGCCGTGGGCTTTCTGCATCGCCGTCATCATCTCGTCGTTGGTCAGCAGTTTGGTCGTGTGATAGGCCGACAGATGCCCGGCGCCGGTGACCGCCAACGCGCCCGCCACGGCGCTGACGTCATCCGGCACGTCGATGATCGCTGCGACATCGAATTCACCCATGGAGAAATAGAAACATTCAACCTTGCCGCCCATCTTTTCCATGAGCGACGTCACACCGGCCACGCGGTCCTGCGGGTTTGAAACGAGCGCCTTTCGCGCCTCCGCTGAATAGGTGGCCTGGATCAGATAGTGCGCCATGACGAGCCTCCGCCCTGATAACGAATCACCTGATCGCGATGGTTATGCGAATCACGTGATTATGGGCGGCGAACCACGACGCGTCAAGGACAATATCGTAACCATTCCAACAGGCGCGCAGGACACAGCCACGCTTATCGCTCCATCAGCGCCTTGAGGTCGGGCGGTGTCCAGATCTCGAGGTCGCCACGGCCGAGGCAGTAGTCGGCGATCTGCTCCAGCGTCGCCCACCAGACGCCATCGAAGCTGTTGATATATTCGATCATCCGCTCCAGCAGCAGGACGCGCGAGGGCCGCCCACTGACGAACGGATGCATCGTCAGGATGAAGACGCCGTTGTACCGGTGATAGCCCTGAAATTCACTCGACCAGACCTCGAAGACTTTCTCCGGACTCGAGATGCCACCGGTGTTCATGTTGTAGTGCGGGTAGTCGTCCAGAATCCACTGGATCGGCAACTCGAGCAGATTCCCCTCGCCGGTGGAGACAAGATACGGTATGTCGTTGCCCATCAGGCTGCTGTCGTACCGGAAGCCGTACCGCTTGAGCAACGCCGGTGAGCCGGGGTTGAGATCCCAGGCGGGTGAACGGTAGCCGGCTGGATGACGGCCGGTTAGCCGCTCCCAGGACTCCAATCCACGCACCAGCACCGCCTCTTCCTCTTCGGCGGAGAGCGTATTCGGGCGCTCATGCAAATAGCCGTGATGCCCGACCTCGTGCCCTTCGTCGAGAATGCGCGTGATCATCTCGGGATGGAGTTCAGCCGTAAAACCGGGTACGAAGAACGTCGCCGGAATCCCGTAGTCCTTCAGCGAATCAAGGATGCGCGGCACACCGACGGCCGGTCCATAGGTCGCGGTCGAGACGAGCGTCAGCCGTTCATGCCCATGCTCTTTGTCCTGCACCAGCGGAATCGTCTCGCCATCGGCATCAAACGTCACCGCCGCCGCGACCTGCTTGCCATCCGGCCAGGTGAACCGCGCCATCTTCAGACTCCTTCTCGATCGCAATCTCAAATGATCGACTGAATGTACCTGGTGCAGAGTGCATCGGCAATCGCCCTCACCCGCTACTCCCGCCTCAGCGTCGCGCTGTAAATCGTGTTGAAGAAGAGGCGGTAGGTGCCGCGCATCTGGGCACGGAATTGCGGACGGAAGCCGAAGAGGATGGCATGGCCATCGCCGACCGGCGCATCGACCAGCGCCGAACGCCCCTTCAGATGCTGCGCGCCGAGCACCCAGCCGGAGAGCAACGGGTCGCTATGCGGATAGCGCGCCACGGTCGTGGCACCGTTCAGCACGTCGAACGCCGGACTGTTGACGAAGAGCGCGGCGACCTCGCGTTCCAGGCCCCAACCAAGCGGATGGCGCGTATCGACCAGCAATTGCAGCAGCGAACCGGGGCTGTAGAACGCATCGGAGGGCAGATTCTCGATGCCGTTCACCACCGGCACGTAGAGATGCCGGATAACCACATCGGTCGCCGAATCGAGCGCGATGACTGTTCCGCCGCCCTGGACGAAGCGGCGCAGGTTGGCGACGCCCTGTTCGCCGATGCCGCCGGCATATTCGGCCGGATACGTCTTCGGGTCGTTCCCGTCCATGATGTCGCGGGGCGACAGCTGCGGCAGGATGATGACATCGAAGCGATTGCGCAGGCCACCCTGGCGAATGTCGCGATTGCGCAGCGTTTCGAAGGGAAAGTCGTAACGCTCCAGGATGAAGCGTGTCCAGCCCTCGTCGATATCGTTCGGCCGCCAGCTGCGATAAAGCCCGACACGCGGCTGCTCCAGCGCGCGCAGCCCGGCACTCGGCCGCTTCGCCACGCCCTCGAACTCCACATGCGTATCGCTGGCGATCTGAGCCAGTTGATCAGCCGCGGCACCTTCCACCACGTACGTCCCGGCCGCCCACTCGCGTTCGCCGGCGCGGAAGCTGTCGGCGGCGCGCCAGACCTTCGCGCCCGCTGAGAGCAGCTGATTGACGGCGTGCACCGACGCGTTCGTTTCGCAGCTGAGCAGGAAGGTCGAGCGGTTCTTGCCATGCACGGCGCCCTTGGGCAGCGTGGCGCGCTCGATCAGCTCGAGGTCGGCTTCGAATTCGTGCTCCACCTGCACCGCGTCGACGCCCATGTAGAGCGGCAGCGAATGCGCGGTAATGTCGTATGGCGGCTTCGGCGGTCCGCCCGGATAGAGTCGCAGATCGGGGTAGTGCTGCACTTCGAGCAGCGTCTTGGCGAAGGCGCTGAACGGCTGCGTCATGCGGATGACATGCGTGCCGCCCGGGAACTCGATCCCGGCGGCCGTGAACGGCGTACGGGCGCGTTCGACCTCGACCAGGCCGTCTTGCAGCACCTGGAGCATCTCGATCGTCGTCACCGGATCGCGCTGCTCGGCCGGGATGACGAACGCGTACGGCGCATCGCGCTCGACGGCGCGCTTTTGCACCTGCCAGAAGTTGCGCACCCAACGCCGCCGGTACGACGCGGCGTTGTAGAGGCAGGCGCGCACCGAGATCTTGTTGTATTCGACGATGTCGCGCAGTCGCCACTCGCCACCGCCCCACGGATTCGGATGATTCCACTGCGATGTGCGCGGATTGAAGCCGCGCGCCTCACGCAGATCGATGCCGCTCAGGTGAATCGGCGTGGCGATCTTGCAACTGGCCGCTTCGGAGAGCAGCCGGATGCCGCCGTGATAATGCTGGTAGGCGCGCGACGGCGAATAGGC
>JAICWZ010000356.1 GCA_025966355.1 Thermomicrobiaceae bacterium | reverse complement strand
GACCTGCTCCAGCTCGACCGAACCGGCGCGCACCCGGTACGGATCGTTGCTCGTTCGCTCCAGCGTCACCATGACTCCGGAGATCCCCTGCACGAGCAGTTCGACCGCCGTGGCGCCCGCCAGCACCGCCTCGTCCAGATCGGTTTCCGAGAGACTGTCCGAATACATACGCGCGATCGTCCCCGGCTTGTCGAAGCGCGCGCGCAGACCGAGTTGCGCTTCGATGGCTCGCGTCAGGCCGGGACCGGGGCCGGGTGTGTACTGATGACCGAACGGATCGGTCCAGGCAACGCCATCTCCGGCAATCGGCGCGCCCGAGATATCGCGCAGCGTCTCGGGCACAACGGCGACGACACGGCCGAAGCGTTCGTGCGTCTGCTGGATCTCGGCGAGAAAATGGTCGAGATCGCGTGGGGGTCGCTCCGGGAAGAAGATGAGCTGAGGCGCCTCCCCCGGCTGCTGCTGCCCGAGCGCGGTCGCCGCCGCCACCCAACCGGCGTGGCGCCCCATGACTTCAATCAACTTGACCGGATAGAGCGCTTGCGTCGCCTCGGTGTCGAGTCCGGCGTCGCGAGTCGCCAACGCCAGGAAGCGCGCAATCGAGCCGTAGCCGGGACAGTGATCGGTCCCTTCAAGATCGTTGTCGATCGTCTTGGGAATGCTCACCACGCGCAACGGATAGCCGCCATCCCGCGCCAGCCGGCCAAGGCGCAGCGCGGTGTCGGCCGAATCGTTGCCGCCGATGTAGGCAAAGGCGTGAATGTCGTGAGCACGAAGCACAGCGAGCGCCCGCGCAGCAGCATCGTCGCTGAGCTTGCGCCGCGTCGTGCCGAGCGCCGCCGACGGCGTCCGTCGCAAGAGTGAGAGCACCGACTCCGACTGCCGCCCGAGATCGATGAAGGCGCCATTGAGCACGCCGTCGATGCCGTTGCGTGCGCCGATGATCGCGTCGAAGCGTCCAGAGCGCTGAGCCGCCTCGATCGCACCGCTCAGACTGCCGTTGATGACCGCCGTGGCGCCGCCCGACTGCGCGAGCAGCAGTTTTTCACCCACGAATCTCCCTTACCCTTAGCGCATCTGGTAGGGGCAGCCCCCTGTGGCTGCCCCCAAAGACGATTACGTTACGGGCGCACGCGATAGCCGCCGGCCGGAATCTCCTCACGATCGCCCGTAATGAGCGTCGCGTCGCCCTGCACCGGCTCCATGCGCGGCTCGGTTCGCCTGCGTGTCGTTGGTCCACTCCCTTGCGTCGTGTGCACGAAGATCGGACCAAGCACGACCATCGAAAAGAGTCCCATCTTGCCGCTTGGCCGTTTCACCTCGACGCCGGATATGCTCAGATTTCCGACCCGCGCATCGGTCGTAATGAAGCGTTGCAGGACAAGGCTGAGGCGTGGACCGAGCACGATCGCCGCCAGCAGGCCGGCCGCGAAGGCGATCCAGCTCAGTTCGTGGAGCAGAACGACCGTCGCGAGAAAGACGATGGCGAGCACGAGCTGGGCCGCGATCAGGCTGGTGCCGCAGTGTGGATGGATCGCCAGCTTCCGCTCGCCGGCGCGCAGCCGATCGAGTGCCTCTTGCGCCGCCGAGGCAACAAGATCGGGCGAGGCACCGCCCTGAATCGTGAAGCCGTCGCTTTCCGCCAGGCCGGCCAGACGGCTCGAACCGTAGCGCTCCTCGATGACGTTGATCGTCGCATGCTCCAGCGCATGATTGCGTCGCAGCTGCCGATCGCGCAGGATCCTCCGGAACTGAGCCGGTGCCGAAAAGAGCGTGACCACCGAGGCGAGCGTTATGCCAATGGTTGAGATAAGAACCAACATGGCCACGAAGAAGAACGCGGCGAACGCTAGAAGGAAAAGAATCATGATCTCCCGCGATTCCCACCGGACGACGATGCCCGGCGGCTACTGCAATTTTGCCACAGCCTCGTTCCGGCCTGGCAGAGGGCTATAATGAGCGTTCGATACCGGCAGCAAGCGAACGATGGAGGGTGCCGTTGACGAACGAGACGGATACGAGCAGCTATCTCGACGTTGACGGCGGCCGGCTCTTCTACGAGTCGCGCGGCAGCGGATCGCCGGTTGTCTTTGTCCATGCCGGGATCGCCGACAGCGGCATGTGGGAGACGCAGTTCGCGGCGTTGGCGTCGAATTATCACGTCGTGCGCTACGATATGCGTAACTTCGGTCAATCGGAGACCGGGGATGTCGCCTTCGCCGACTGGGAGGATCTCGCCGCGCTGCTGGAAGGACTGGCGATCGAACAGGCCGTCATTGTCGGTGCCTCAATGGGCGCCACGGTCGCCATCGGTTTGGCACTGGAACGCCCCGAATTGGTGCGCGGACTCATCCTGGTTTCACCCGGCATCTTCCCCGGTCACGAGCCGTCCGGCGAATTGCGGCGCGGCTGGCAAAGTGTCGGACTGGCGATGGATGCCGGAGCAGTTGAACGGGCGCTCGATATCGAGCTAGACATGTGGGTCGATCGCGGGAATCGTCGTTCGGAACCGGTTCGCGAGGACGTGCGCCAGCAGATTCGGCGGATGAACGCGCGTGCCTACGAACTTGCGTCCGACGCGCCGAATCGCAAGCCACTGCGGCCACCCGCCCTCAGCCGGCTCGACCAGATTAGCGTGCCCGTCCTCATCGTGACCGGCAGTCTCGACATGCCCGATATCGACTCAATCGCCAAACGCCTCGAACGCGGCATCCCCAACGTCGAACGCGTCGTCGTGCCGGACACCGCGCACCTGCTCAACATGGAGCAGCCCGAGCGCTTCAACGAAATCGTGCGCGAGTTCTTGCGGGAGCACGACGAGCAATAAGCGCGAGAGCCGCCATTCCCATCTTCAGGCGAAGGTTCGCGTGATTCGCCGACACAGTGCGCACCCAACGCTCGCAGCACGGGATTCGAAATCCCGTGCTCCATAGACGAAATCCCTCTGGGATTGAGAGACGAGCACGTCTCACATCTTCTCAGTCCCGCGCACGGGACTTCGTCTACGGCGGCCGGGACCTCGGTCCCGGACCCGTCCTACCGATCGGTAGCGCGCTCTTCTTCGCCGAAATCGGGCTCGGGCGATCGCACGCCCCGGTCGTATTCCTCGATCGCACTGCCGAT
>JAICWZ010000395.1 GCA_025966355.1 Thermomicrobiaceae bacterium | reverse complement strand
GCGAGCGCCGGGATATCGACGATTTTGATGCCGGGATTCGAGAGAAACTCGGTATAGAGCACTTTCGTATTCTGCTTGAGCGCGGCGCGCACGGCGTCGAGATAGGTCATGTCGACTCGCGTCACCTCGATTTGATAGAGCGGCGCCTCTTCGTTCATGTAAATGTTCTCCCAGTGGTAGATGCTGTCGGAGGCGACAATGTGGTCACCGGTGCGCGCGAGCGAACGAAGCGCGGCCATGATGACCGCCATGCCGGAGGCTCCGGCGACAGCTGCTTCGGCCCCTTCGAGTTCGGCGATCTTGGCCTCGAAGGCGGAGGTCGTTGGATTGCCGCCACGGGTGTAAAGCCAACCGCCTCCCTCGCCGCTGAGCACCGCTTCTTTCTGTTCGAGCGAATCGAAGGCGTAGGTTGAGGTCTGGTAGATCGGCGTGTTGTGGGCGCGCGTTGTCGGGTCGACCCGCTCACCGGCGTGGATGGCACGCGTTGAGAAGCCGTAACCGTTTTCCGAACTGTTCATGTCCACCTTCCCCGTGTATTCGACAGATGTTCCGCGGATATATGGCAATTGTGACACAACATGCGGCCGTTCCCCGGCGGATGCCGTGCGTTCGAGGGGCCGATCGTTACACCACGCCAATAGGGAAGCGGTTTCCGGATCAGGAGGACTTCGTGGCCGACACCTCCGGTGGGCGCACGCCGGCAAAGTAGCAGTGAGGGCTCTCACCGCGCTCACACTGCTCGTGCAGCGGTATGCCCACGACTTCGCTGAGCAGTGACGCGGCTGCCAGGCATATGGACGGGTAGCGCGCGGATACCGACGCCAGCGGGCAACTGTATCCCCGGATGCAGAGAGTTGCTCCGTTTACCTCCGGTTCGGCGAGCCCGCCCAGATCATTCAGAACCTGTGCACCCTGCGCCAGTCGTGCCTCGATATTTCCGTCCGTCGCCGCCGGTTGGGCGAGTCGCTTGCCGACGATCTGCAGGAGCGCATCGACCGCTTCGGGGCCGTCACGCTCCAGGAGTTCCGCGAGGAGCGCATCGAGGATGGGGGCGTAGGCGCGCGAAAAGAGTTGCTCGGTCTCGCCGGTCAGGTCGTAGGCGTAGGCTGGTTTGCTCGGTCCGCGCCGGACCCCTTTGCGCTCGACCAGGCCGTCGCGTTCGAGGGTGGCGAGGTGCGCCCGTACGGCATTGTCGGTCAGCCCCAGGGTCTGGGCGAGCTCATCGACGGTGCTCTGGCGGCGCCGGAGCAGATCCACAATGCGGCCGCGCGTTGTCGAGAGAAAGCGCTTGTCCCAACGCCTGGTGTTCATGCTGCCTCCTTTTTTACCGGTCCTATCATAGACCCGGCGAACTCCTAAAACAAGAAAGTCAATGAAGTTCTTGACTTTCTGAACCAAACTACCTATAGTGGGAAGTGAGGCGAGAGACGGTCGCGGCGCGAACGGGTGCGGAGATCTCTCGAACCGGGAGAGTCGCGCGTCCATGTGGACATGCGCGGTCGGTTATGGAAAGGGAAGACATCATTATGCGTTCCAGAGTCGGGTCTGAATCGCCGCAACCAGCGGAACCGCGCATTGCCGGAGCACATCGGTTGCGTATCTCCGTCTCCGGTCGATGGCGCGGTCAGCGCCGGATCGTGCGGCGCGCGGTTCAACTGATCGCGGTCGTCGTATTGCTCGCGCTCCCGCTTGGCCCTGCGGCTTCAGCTCAGGGAACGCCGTCGATCAGCGTGGTTTCCCCGGCGTCAGGTGACAAGATCACGACGACCGACATCGACGTGCAGGTCAAGACGACCGACATCGATACTGCCTGTAGCTGGGTTGGTACCCCTGATAAAGACGGCCAGGGGAACATCCACGTCTTTCTCGACAAGGCGAGCCTCGGATCGCTGATCAACGTCTATTGTGGCTCCGATACATTCACCGTCCCCGGCCAGGGCATCACCCCCGGACAGCACACACTGCTGATCGATCTGGCCAGCAATACGCATGGCGATATGGTCGATACGATGCAGAAGGTTGCGATCGACTACGAGCCGGCGACACCGTCGGCGCTGCCGGCTCCGAAGCCTGCCGCCGCCACGCCGACCCTGAAGATTCAATCGCCGGCTGACGGCGCGACCGTCGGTTCGACTCTCACACTGCAGCTTGCGTCGACCGATTTCACCCCGAGTTGCACCCTTGAAGGCAAGCCGACCGTTGAGGGCTACGGCCACTATCACGTGATGGTTGACGCGGAGAAAGGGACCTCGCCGCTCGCCGGTCTGGTTGCTATGCCGTGCGATTCGACCGTCCAGCTTGATATGAGCGGCTGGGGAGACGGCACGCATACCATCATGGTTGCGCTGGCACAGAACGATCATACCCCGGTGCCGAATGTTCAGCCTGCGATGATCACCGTCACGGTGGATGGCTCGGGCGGACAGGTCCTGCCCGCGACCGGACACCCCCAGCCCGGCACGACCGATACCGCGCTCTACATCACGGCTGCGCTGGCCGCGGTCGGACTCGGACTCGCTGCCGGTGGAACGCTGCTCCTGCGACGTCGGTCGCAGCGCGCGTAGACCTGATGCTCGGAGCGGCGCGGGACAGACGCCCGCGTCGCCCCGGGCCCTATTCGCGGACGTTGAAAAGGAGATCGACCGGAATGACTGAGCAATGGACTCGCCGGCAGTTCCTGCGTCGCGCGTTGGCCGGTGGCGTGGGGCTGTCAGGCGTGTTCCTGGCCGCCTGCGGCGGTGGGAGTTCCGCCACGACCGTCTCAACGACCGCCGGTGCGCCGGCAACGGGAGCGACCGCTGCCACAACAGTTGACCACTCGAACATGCCCGGCATGACAAT
>JAICWZ010000196.1 GCA_025966355.1 Thermomicrobiaceae bacterium | reverse complement strand
TGGTCCTGATCTTCAACTCGGTACCGTGCAACAGTCGCTCGATGTTGCCGCGATGACGATAGATCGCCAGCAGTACCAGCCCGGCCCCGAAGATCCAGTAGGCCGAATCGTAGTGAAAGAGCGCGAGCAGGATCGGCACCGACGCGATCATCAGCAGCGAGGCGAGCGAGGCGTAGCGGCTGGCAACGATCACCACGATCCAGACGGCCATGGCGATGAGCGTCACCAGCGGTGCGAAGGCGAGGAGAACGCCGAGCGAGGTCGCGATCCCCTTGCCACCCCGTCCGCGCAGGATGATCGACCAGTTGTGGCCGATGATGGCAGCACCGCCGGTGAGCAGTTGCGCCCAGAGCGGCAAGCCGAGCTGCTGGGCGATGATGACCGGCACAAAACCCTTCGCGGCGTCAAAGAGGAGCGTTAGCGCGCCCGGAAGCGGGCCGGCGACGCGAAAGACGTTGGCCGAGCCGATGTTGCCGCTGCCGCTCTTACGCACATCGATCCCGCGAAAGAGGCGCGAGAAGACGATGCCCGCCGGGATCGATCCCGCCAGATAGCTCCCCAGCCAGATTAACGCGATTGTCAACGCCGAAATCATTGCGCTCCAGTTCTCTTCACAACCAACGCGACGCCGATGCGAGCATGGCTTCGCCGGGACCACTCACGAATGCGACGCTGCGGTATCCGTGTCCCGCGATTAAACACGACCAGACGGTCGACCGTCGCTCCGGGTTACCGAACGGGCGTCGCGGATCAGCCCGGACGGACGCCACTCCTACTGGTACACCACAAAATCCGGCTGGGGGTCGAGGGCGTCGACCTGTTCGGGGGTCATGAGCGGCTCGTCTTGCTTGTAGAAGAGTTTGAAGCCGCCGTGCTCGGCGCCGTCGATCTTCACGAATTTCCGGTAGTTGCCGGTCTTCTGGTCCGGATTGCCGAACCCGTCCTGATCGATGACGAGATCGACGCCGGGAACGTTCTCGATCTGACTCTTGTTGGTAATCATCTCGTTCAGGAACTGGTGCACGATCAGCACCTTGTTTGGCAGGTGATTCTCGTCAATCAACTTCTGGAGCAGATGCTGAGCCGTATTGATCTGCGAGACGTCGAGGCTGCCGAACTGCCCGCCCGGCACCTCGCCTGGGCCGACCACGAACTCCGGGTCGAGCCCGAGATGCACGCGCGGATTCTTGAGGAATTTCTCGACGTGCGGGAACTCGGCCTCCACCGTGCTCGAACCCATCTGGATATCGAGCACCAGCAGCAGATCGTACTTGTCGGCGATGCCGATCCACTGCTCGACCATATCGTCGGACATACGTGACAGATAGGTGCCGTCCGGCGTCTGATGATCCTGCGCCACGGCGTAGATCAGCTGAATCGTTGGCGCGACGCCCCGGAAACCGTTGACGTCGTCGTACGCCTTCGCCTGGTCGAGCAGCTTCTGCACCACCGTATCCGGATCATATTCGCCGACGATCCCCATCTGCGGCACGTCGGGGAAGCCGTAGTAGGCGATCATCTGGCAATTCTGGAAGAGCGAGGTCGGATCGGCCGGAGAGAGCACCATCGTCGGGCCGGCGGGCGTGGCGGCTTCGGTTGAGGTGGGCGTGGTCGCCGTTTCCGGCGTGGCATCCTCGGTTGTGCCGAGCGTCGGTCCAACCACCGGTGTCCCGGCAGGTGTCGCTTGCGGAGTCGCCGGGCTGAACGCAGCCGGACGTGGCTGATAGCAACGGGCGAGCGGTGGTGGCGGCGGTGTTGGGGTGGGGGTCGGCATCGGCGTGGAGGTCGGGCTGGGCGTCGGGGACGGCGTTGGTGTCTTCTTCCCCGGTTTCGGCGTCTTGGTCGCCTCGCGGGTCGACGTGCCGATCGCCGCGACCGACGATGCGGCCGCCGTCACGACCGGGTCGTTCGCGCTTGAGCCGCGCTCCCGATCGATGCGAACGAAGACGACCGCGGCAATCACCAATACCAGGAGCGTGACATGGACGCCTACCTTCCGGTAGTCGAGCATCACGTTCCCTCCCCTCGATCGCGGTTCGTCTCACCTCGGCTATCACGCGGAGCCGCGTCGCTCCGGCCAGCGCACCTGCGCGCACGGGTCATTCGCTACTCATCCAATCGTCGCGTCGCTCCGGACGTGCCGTGCCCTTAAGGGCATTTCTTAATCGTACCGAATCGCGGGCCATCAAGCGGAGGGCCCGTGTACGATCGCATCGCACGGCTGGCGCCAACGGTGTGGAGCACCAGATTCATCGCTCAGCTTAATGCCGCCAGCACGCGCTTAGATACTTTGCAGACCATGGTGTAGGCGGGGTCGAAGACGTTACCGACGTCGTATTCGACCGCCTGACCGAGCAACGAACTGGCCGTTTCGACATCGAAACCGTAGTCGCTGCAGAGCCAGCGGATCATCTCGGTTGTGGCATGTTGCAGCGCCTGATCGAGCGGACGCGCGTTGCCGACGGTGAAGATGTAGTCGCTCGTCTCGCCACGCGGCCAGCCGATTGTCTTCCCTTTGCGGAGATCGACGCTGAACTGCACCTCGCAGGAGATCTCAACGCCGGTGCCGACGATCTCGCCGTCGCCCTGTGTCGCGTGTCCATCACCCAGATGAAAGAGCGCGCCGGGCGCGAAGACCGGGAAATAGACGGTCGTGCCGGCGGCGAAGGCGCGGTAGTCCATATTGCCGCCATGCTCCGCCGAAGTCGCTGTCGAAATCGCCTGACCGCCGATCGGCCCGACGCCGAAGCAGCCGAGCATCGGGGCCAACGGCAGTTGCACCTTCGCCAGCGGTCCGTCGGCATCCTGCGCTGCGACGATGCCGCGCTCGACATCGACCGACCAGAAGACCGTGCGCCGAGGCGGCAGCTCGCGCACGAATTCGGGATCAACCACGTTCGCGGAGACGACGTTGGTCGCGTAGCCGCGCGGGCGATTCGGCGTGATGCGCTCGATCTTCACCACCAGCGTATCGCCCGGCTCGGCACCCTCAATAAAGAAGGGGCCGGTCTGCGGGTTACCACCGGGCGTCGCCTGCGCTTCATTCGCATCCTGCCCACCGGCATCGACGGTGGTCGTCACGACCGTATCACCGGGTGCGATCCGCAGCACCGGCTCATGCCAGCCGATCGTCGTGTGATAGCGCTCGGGCTGAAAATGATGCGTGGTCACGGTTCCCTCCTCAATGCGCGTTGCGTCGCCGCCTCAAAACCAACCAGGGCACCAGAACAACGAACGTACGCGAATGATTCCGGTCGCGGCCGGGACAGGCGCTGGATCAGGTGCGAGAGCCGCGTCGCGGACCGGGCATCAGGCGCGCACGACGGCGATGGACGCTGAGATAGGCGAATTCACCGTCATCCTGGCTGCGGATGGCACGCTCCGTGTTCTTTGGAATGAGCAGCGCGTTCCCGGCCACGACCGGCACCTCGTTCTCATCGATCCGTACGATACCGGAGCCGGCCAGTGCGACGAGGATGACATCGACCTCGCGGTTCACGTGCGCGCCGACACCGGCGCCGTCCGCGAAACGCACTAGATTGAGATCAAGGTCCTCGGTTTCGCGCGCGAGAATCGCCCCGCTGCCGCCGGCCGCGATCGTCGCGGCCAGATCGAGCAGTTCGTATGCCGGCTGCTTCTCCGTCGTCATCTCTTGCTCATGTCCCATCTTCGTCGTCCGCTTCTTCGCTCGCGCGCCGGCGCAGCCATTCCTGCGTGACGACGGCGCGCAACGTCACCGGCCGTTCGAGCAATCCGGCGAGCGTACGGGCGATCTCTTCCAGCAGGTGCCCACCGAGCCGCTGTCGCGCGAACGCATTCGGTGCGCCAAGTACCAGCGTACCATCTTCATCGGCACCGATCAGCGCCGCCGGCCGGAGCCAGGTCTGCCAGGTTGCCGCGCTGACACGCCCGGCCAGCACCTCCAGCGCGCTACTCCAGATCTGCTGGTTCGTCAGCCCGCCGGCCAGCATGAAATTGGGCAACGGCAGCGGTCGTTGGGGCCGATGGGGCGGGTCCTTTTCGAGCTCCGGCCGGTGCTTCGGCTGTATGGGCGCTGCCTCCGCTTCAGGAGACGGGCCCGGCGCCGAAAACTCGATGCGCACCGGACGGCGCATCGCCTCGGCCAGCTTGCGCGAGATTAACTCGTAATATTCGCCGCTCAGCCGCTCAGCCGCCTCGCGACTGGCGACACGCACGCGCACCGTGCCGGCCTGATAGCTGGTGATGCCGCTTCCGGCGAAGAAGCGCTCCATCTCGGCACGTTCGATCACCGCTGAAAGGAGGCGGAGCGCCTGCTCCCAGGTCGCCTGGGCACCACGACCGCTCGGGAGCGGAAAATCGGCGGGCGGGGATCCGTTCGTCACGCCTTCGGCCGTCGTCGCAGCGCCCGCCCGAAGACCGTCACGCGAATGGGATTTCGACCAGCGGTTGAGGATCTCGTTGATCCGTTTGGGTGCGACGAAGCGCGATCCGCTGCCGACCGCTTCGCGGATCGCCGCGACGACCCAATCAGCCCCTGTTTCACCAGATCGTTGTGCGCTGCTCGCGCATGCGCGTTCAAGCTCTGCCAGGAGGTCGGCTTCGAGGGGCGTGATGCTTCGATCGTTGGCGGCTTCAAAGCAGGTGACCACCGCCAGAGACGGGCCGAGCAGCGGCCCGGCACCGGCAGAATCTGGTCGGTCT